>NZ_BAAAUT010000099.1:0-13562 GCF_039534085.1 Planomonospora alba | reverse complement strand
TCCGCCAGCAGATGATGCTGGCTTCAGGGCCTCCACGAAACCCGGATCGGTTCAGACTGCCGGGCAGGATCGACGCACGCGAGGCCGGCGAGGCCGAGCGGACCCGTACCCGGATCGAGGAGCTCACCGCCAGGGCGCGCGAGCTCGACGAGGCGATCGACCATCTGCGGATCACCCGCACAACCCTCCGGGCGCTCGCCGGCGAAGACGACGCCGAGCCGGCCGCGCGGTCGCCCGCGCTGCCCTTGATACCGGGCCATCCCGCCTACCAGCAGATCTCGGCCGTCTTCGCCGATACCGGCCGGCCTCTGCGTGCCCGCGACCTGTGCGAGGCCCTGGACCCGCCCATCGTCTCCGAGCACGCCGAGAACATCCGTTCCACGCTCAAGCGCCTGGTCGGCCGCGGCGTCCTCGTCGAGACCGAGCCGGGATCGTCCGCTCAGCCGCGCCCGTAGCCCGACGACGGGTCCCCGGCCAGCGCGTCTTGCCCGACCCGTCCCAATGGATGCGGCCGGTGGGGACGCCGGGCGTGGGCCCGGAGACGTTGACGATGACGCGTGGCCGGTCCAGGCCGTGGCTGAGCAGGAAGCGGCTCAGGTACTCCAGGGCGAAGACGCCCTCGACGCCCTCGGCGGTGACGAACCGGCTTGACCGGAAGTAGCGGGCGCACAGCACCAGCGCGTCCACGGCGGGGTAGCGGTCGTTGATCTCCTTGAGAACTCTTCTGTTCTCGCTGACCAGGCTCAGGTCCGCGGGGATGAAGTGGGCGCCGGGCAGCGTGGCCGCTTTGGCCGCATCGCGGCCGATGATCACCACGGTGTCGCCTCGGCCCAGGTAGGTGGAGGCCAGGGCCCGGCCCATGCCGTCGGTGCCGCCGCTGATCACGATGGTCTTCGCGGTGCTGGTCATCAGGACGCCTTTGCTGGGGTGGTGGCGGGTTCGGAGTGGGCGGCCGGCGTGCGGGGGCGGCCGGGCAGCAGCGGGGTCGCGGCGAGCACAGCTGCGATGAGTACGGTGACGAGCCAGAAGACGCCGTGGAAGCCGGTGATCACGTCCGCGGAGGTCTGCAGGATGAGGGTGACCAGGGCAATGCCGAGTGCGGCGCCGAGCTGGTTGAGCATGTAGAGGACTGAGCTTCCCTGTGCGACCAGCGGGCCGGGCAGGCTCCGATAGAGCGAGCCCATCGTCGGCGCACTGAAGCAGCCCATGCCCAAGCCGATGGTCAGCGCCGCAAGCACCGACCACGCCTGGCTGGTGTCGGCGGCGATCCGGGTGAAGGCCAGGGCGCTGATCCCGGCCACGAGTGCGCCGCCGGCGGCCAAGCCACGAGCTCCGATCCGGTCCGACAGCCGTCCCGCAAGCGGCATGGCGATCGCGCCGCCCAGGCCCGCCGGCGCCATCAGCAGCCCGGCGGCGAGCACCCCGTGGCCGTGTTCCTGCTGGTAGTACAGCGGGAGCGCGAACAGGGTCGCGAAGTTGGCCAACCCGCCCAGGCCCATGATGGTGACGCTGGCGGTGAACCCCCGGCTGGTGAACAGCCGCACATCGATCAGCGGCGGCGTGCGGCGGGAGCCGAGCGCGTGCAGGACGTAGCCGGTGATCAGGGCGATGCCCACGGCCAGCGGCAGCAGCGCCTGCCAGGCGGTGAATGCTCCGTGCTCGGCCGTCTGCGACAGGGCCAGGACGAGCGCGGCGAACCCCGGCGCGAGCAGGGCCAGCCCCAGGACGTCGAGCCGGACCGCGGGGTGTCGTCCGGCTGGGGGGTCTGTGGGCAGCACGTGTACGGCCAGCAGGTACGCGATCAGACCGACGGGCACGCTGAGCAGGAACATCCACCGCCACGACAGGCCGCCCAGGACGGCGCCGCCCGCGACCGGCCCCAGGACCGGGCCGAGGGACAGCACCACGCCCATCAGGCCCATGACGCGGCCTGCGCGTGCCGGTCCGGCCGCGCGGGCCAGCAGGATCAGCACGAGCGGGTCGAGCAGCCCGGCGCCGAAGCCCTGCAGGGTACGGAAGGCGATCAGACTGCCGGCGTCCCAGGCCAGGCCGGCGGCCAGCGATCCGGCGGTGAACACCGCCAGGCCGGCCAGCCACAGCCGCCGTCCGCCGTACTTGTCGACGGCCCAGGTGGTGAAGGGGATGGTGGCGGTGACGGCGAGCAGGAAGCCGGTGGAGGCCCAGCCGACCGTGCTGAGCGAGGCGTGCAGGGCGCTCGCCAGTGTCGTGGTGGCGACTGCGGCCATCGTGCTGTTGAGGATGCCCAGCAAGCCGCCGAGCAGGACGACACCGATCAAGGCGAGGAGTGGCCGGTCCAGGCGGCCATCCGGAGGTGTTGAACTCATTGGTTCAAATTAGTTATCTCACCAATCCAAAGCAACTACCTCGTTCAGATGGTTGAACCATTGAGTACAATGGAGACATGGCCACCGCGCGCGGACGCATCGACAAACGGCAGGCGATCCTGGACGGTGCCTTCGCCGTGTTCGCCCGGCGGGGCTACGCCCAAGCCTGCGTGCAGGAGATCGCCGATGAGGCCGGCGTGGCCAAACCCACGGTGTACAACCACCTCACCGACAAGGCGACCCTCTTCCGGCACGCGGTCCAGGCCGCGGCCCAGAGCGCGCTGGACCATAGACTCGCCGCGCTGAAGCCACTCAGCGAGCCCGGCCCCGACCTCCGCAGCACTCTGGAGGGAGTGGGCCACCATCTGGTGCGCCTGCATGCCGACGAGCGCTCCTGCGCACTGCGGCGCCTGCTTTACGCGGAGCTCACGCATTTCCCCGACATTCTCGACATCGTCGTGGAGTACGGTCCGCATCGTCTCAGCCAGGCGCTGGCCGACCGACTGGCGCGGCTCGTCCTCATCGGCCGCCTACACGCCACCAGCCCCGACCAGGCCGCCGAACACTTCCTGGCCCTGCTCATCGGCCCGCTAGAGGCGCGCTCCCAGATGGGCACCCGCCAGATCGGCGACACCGAACTACAGGAGATCGCCCGCGCTGCCGCCCACACCTTCCTCCAGGCCTTTGGCACGGAGGACGTGAACGCCCGGCAGCCTGCCGGATGATCGCCGCCGGCTCCCATGTGTCCCTGACCACGAGGCAGCTTGCCGCGCTTCATCGAATGGGGATCTCCGAGATCACTCTGGATGCCGCCGAACTGCTGAAGGGCGATCGGCGTGATGCCCAATCGCTGGGGTGGCGGACGCGGCGATCCGGCACCTGGACACCGCCGATGTCGTCATCACCACCCGCAGGAAAGTGAAGGGTGACACCTGACCGGTCCGAGCAGCCCACGATCGCCCGCGCTCGGACGGTCACCTCGGCCAGACCGGCCAGATGCCATGCTGGGCTTCGCGCGGCGACTGCGCGAGGCGATCGACCGCGCCGTCATGGCGGCGGCGGGCGGAGGACTGCCTGACGCGCGGGACTTGTCCTTGATCAACGGCGCCGCGATGGCGGCCCCGCGCCCGGCACCCTAGGTCGCCATCGTGGACGGGCGCCTGGCGCCGGGGAACACGAAGGACGGAGCCGAGGACGCCGCGTCCGGGCTGGCCCTGGTCGCCCACGACGCGGTGGAACTGCTGCTCTCGGATGAGATCCGCCGGGTTCGCGTCTGCAGCGCGGACCGCTGCGCACTCCGCTTCGTCGACCGTTCCCCCGCGCACAACCGGCGCTGGTGTTCATGGCGCGCTGCGGTAACCGAACCAAGGTGCGTTCCCACCAACTCCGGCATGGCGGGTAATGCTCATACGAGCCTGCTGCTGGTCTCGACGGCGACCCCGGTCAACCGGCGCGGACGCGGTTCAAGGTCTCCAGGAGGTAGCGGACGGCGGGTGTGGGCGGGCCCGGCGGGACGGCCAGCGACGTGGTCAACGTGGGTTCGGCGAGCGGGCGGATGGCGACCCGGGGTATGTCCGGCAGGCCGGTGACCTCATAGAAGATCGTCCAGGACGGAGTGCGGCCACCGATGTCCGCGAGGGTCTCCTGCAACGTGGTGAACGGCGGCCCGGGCGGCGGGTCGACCCCCGCCGCCCGGCAGGCGTCGGTGACCAAGTCGTGGAAGGGCGGGTTGTCCTCACGCGCAGCGAGCCGGATGGGCAGATCGGCCAGGTCTTCGAGCTTGAGTTCAGCCGAACACGCCAGCGGGTGTTCGGCGGGCAGGGCCGCGTACAAGGGGTCCGTCCAGATCGGGAGGAGTTCCAGGCCCGGCGCGTAGGAGAGCGCACGGACCAGCGCCGCGTCGAGTTCGCCGGAGCGTACGGCGGAGAGGCGGTCGGGCAAGGGAAGACGGCGCGGGCGGACCTGGAGGCGCGGCGCGACGGCGGCAAGCTCGTTGAGGACGTGGTAGATCCGGTTCCCCGGTCCCTGCACGATGCCGAGGCGCAGGACGCCGTCCGTGCCCGCGCGGATGTCGGCGGCGATCTGCCGGGCGCGGTGCGCGGCGGCCAGGACGGCGCGCGCCTCGGGCAGCAGGCGTTCCCCCGCGCCTGACAGCCGTACGTGCCGGGTCGAACGGTCGAACAGCGGCACGCCGAGTTCGCGTTCGAGCCGGCGGACTTGCTGGCTCACCGCCGACTGCACGATGCTGAGCCGCTCGGCTGCGCGGCCGAAGCCGCCCTCTTCGGCGACCGCCACGAAGTACGCAAGCTGCCGCAGCTCCACCCGGCGCCCTCGATTGATCTCGACCAGTGATGACTGCCGGTCATAACCGCTTCTGGTTCGCCACTTGTTCCCGGGGTCGAATGGACCCCGAACCTGAATGGAGCGGAATATGACTGCATCGCAGGCCTTTGTCGTTTCAGGCGAGTCCGCAGAGGTGGTCGCTCTGCCCGCGGGCGGAGCGTTCACACTGCTCGCCGACGCGAGCGACACCGCGGGCGCGCTCGGCGCGAACCGGCTCACTCTGGGACCGGGCCGTGACGGCGCCAAGCTGCATTACCACGTGCGTTCCACCGAGCTGTTCTACGTCCTGGACGGGGCTCTGGACTTCCTCCTCGGCGAGGAGAGGGTGACTCTCACCAAGGGCGGGCTGGTCGTCGTGCCGCCGCGACTGCCGCACGCGTTCGGCGCGGCGCCGGGCACAGACGCTGACCTGCTGGCCGTCCTGACGCCGGGGGTCGAACGTTACGGCTATTTCCGGCAGCTGGGGCGGATTCAGCATGGTCTGGAGTCCTTCGACAGCCTGTTGCCCGAGCAGGAACGCTACGATGTGCACTTCGTGGACGGCTCCGGCGGGCGGCCGCCGCGAAGCTTCCGATGACCGCCGAGCCCTTGACCGAAATCGGGACCCGTCGGCGGCGGATCGGCCCGCCACCGACGGCGGTACGGCTCGGCGGATTGGTCGGCCCGACGGTCTTCGGCGTCACGTGACCGCTCCGGAGCAGGCGGTGATCGGTCGTCTGCGTTACCGGCTCAACTTCTTGATCAACGCCCAGCTCCGCTTTTCCTCCGGACAATGGCGAGGCGGGCCAGGGAGTGGGCGGCGTTGCCGGCGTTCACCGGGTTGCCGTCCTCGGCGCGGAACGCGCGCTTGACCTCGTAGACCGCCCACGGCTGGTCGTTCAGGTGATGCTCGAACCGGTCGAGCAGCGCGCGGGCGCCCGGGTCGGGGTGGGCGGCGAGCACGTCGATGAGCCGCGCCCCGCCGGTGAGGCCTTGCGGGGGTTGAGCGCGACGGCCAGGTGCTCCATGGTGAGCGGCAGCATCCCCTGGTCGGGGTGGGCGATGTAGCGCGGCAGGGTGCGGGTGCGGCCGTCGTTGCCGGTGAGCGCGAATGGGCAGTATCGGCAGGCGCTCCTGGCCCAGTCGACGCCGAGCCGGTCACGGATGTAGGCGTGCGCCTGCTCGCGGTGCCGGCCCCGGTCGATCAGCGGGTGGAACGGGGCCCCGCCCGGCATGTCGGATTTCAGGTCGGTGGCCATCCGGTCGAGTTCGCCGAGCTCGAACCCGACCGTGTGCTCGTACGGTGCGCCGGCGACGTTGTCGAGCACCCACCGGTCGAGGACCCGGCCCCTGAAGCGGCTGCTGCAAACACACATGCCGGTGATCCTCGTGGAGATGCGATCCGCACGGATCACCACTGAGCAGCTACAAGCAGAAGCCGGTCAGTCACCCAACGCTTTCTGAGGGCCGGCTCCCCGCCCGGGCGGCACGGCCGGACGGTCATCCGGCCGTGCCGCCCGGGCGGAGAGCCGCCAAGGGGGAGGAGGGCAGGGCGATCCACCCCTCGGAACGCGCCCGGCGGGTCTGCTCCGGGGTGGGGGCCGTGACCAGTCCCCGGGCCGCCGCGCGGGCGGTCAGCGCGGCGACGACGGCGTCCATCGCGTGGTCGGAGCTCCGGCAGCACCCGTCGTACGGGCCCAGGTCCAGCCACGGCGCCGCCGCCCGGAGCCCGTCGGCCAGGCGGCCGAGCGCGCCGAGGTCCTTCTTGTAGCCCTCGTGGGGAAGGCCCCAGCACCTGAGCGAGGCGGCCGGGTAGACCTCCACCACGGCGCCGCCGCCGCCGCGGTCGACCGGCAGGCCCCGCCGGGCGAGCTCGGCGAGCAGGGCCGCGCAGCGCATGGCCGTGTGGCCGATGCGGTCGGCGGAGACGCTCAGCGGCCGGCGGCCCGTCAGGTCGTGGACCACCCGGTCGGTGACCCTGTGCGTCAGCTCCCTGCGCCAGACCCGGCCCGGCGTGCCGGCGGGCACGTCGACGTGCCCGGCCCGGTGCGCCGTGACGAAGTCGACGAACCCGTCCGGCCAGCCGAACGGGCAGTCGACACCGGCCTTGTCCGCGCCGGTGAGCGCCTCAACGACCAGGTCGTCGTCGGCCCCGATCCGGATGTCGCGGACACGGGCCCCGCCGGGTGACCAGTCCAGCCACGCCACCGCCGTCCGGACCGCCTCCGCCGCCAGATCGATCCCCACCGTGAGCATGCCCCCACGGTAGGACGGCACCAGTGCGCGGCGCATCCGGCCGCCGACTCCGGTGCGGCGCCGCACGGGCTCACCCGGCCGCCGACTCCGGTGCGGCGCCGCGCGGGCTCGCGATGCCGAGCAGCGCGAAGCCCAGGCCCAGGGCGAGCGCGGTGAGCACGCCCTCGGGCCAGTAGATGTGGCTGCCCAGCCAGAGCACGGAGGCGGTGATCAGGACCGTGCCGCCGGCCGCTGCCCGCCGGCCGCCGTGCCGCGCGGCCAGGGCCGCGGTCGTCGCGACCGAGGCGAGCAGGAAGCCCAGGGATCCGATGAGCCCGAGCGTGCCGCCGACCACGTCGAGGGCCGCCCCGGCGCGGGTCAGCGTCGCGGGGTCGTCGGTGTTGGCCGTCAGCGTGCCGTAGGCGACTCCGGCGATCGCGTCGAGCGCCGTGTAGAAGATCGCGTAGATGTAGCAGCCCAGCCGCGCGGTGGTCGCCCACGGACCCCCCATCCCGCGCAGGAGCAGCAGCGGCGATCCTGCCAGCAGGGGGAACAGCGGCAGGAGCAGCAGGTGCAGGGTGGTCCACCGCTCGGCGGTGTCCGGGGTCAGGTGGTGCGGGTGCAGCAGGCCGGTCAGGGCGAGCACGACGGGTACGGACGCCAGGGCGGCGACGCGCAGAGCGGTCCGGCGGGCGGGAGCCCGCCGCCGGCGGAGGAGGTCGGCGA
Organism: Planomonospora alba; assembly: GCF_039534085.1. NCBI lineage: Bacteria > Bacillati > Actinomycetota > Actinomycetes > Streptosporangiales > Streptosporangiaceae > Planomonospora > Planomonospora alba. The sequence continues at coordinate 5,934 of NZ_BAAAUT010000099.1, read as the reverse complement.
GGGGAGGGGTGGTCATGTGCTGCTCCCGGCGGAGGCGGATGTCGGTGCGAGAGATCATGCCGCCGCCCAGGGCGCGGCCGCCTCGGCCGAACAGCCGACCGCCGGGATGCGACTTCCGCGGTGGGTGTGCGACCGCGGTGGCACCGGCCCCCGGTCCGGTGGCGGCCGCCGGGCGTTCCCGGGGAAAAGCTCTGTCCGCCGCGCATCCGAACGGCGTCGCCGGGCGGGTAGATATGTGGCCGATTGAGGACAGTCGCCGCGGTTGCCGTATAGATATTCTCGCCCTAGCATTTCAAGGCGAAAGGATTTGCGGCTGACCACCGGCAAATTCTCACGTGTTGTTTCCGCTCCGAGGCGGGGCATCGATTCACGAGATCCGCCGCCCCGCCGTGTCGAACGCCGCAGAACGCGGCAGACCTTTTCCGAGGAGACATCCATGCGATTCCGCTCGCCCATCCGCGCCCGCGCCGGATGGCTCGCCGCCGCCTGCGTGGCGGCCCTGGCGCCGCTGCTCGCCGCCTCCCCGGCCGCGGCCGGCACGCCCGCGCCCACCGGCTCCTACCTGCTGAAGGTGACGCCGCAGGACGGCACGGCGGCCCGCACGGCCACCCTGACCTGCGGTCCGGACGGGGGCACGCACGCCGACCCGGCCGCCGCCTGCGCCCAGCTCCGCCGCACCGGCGGCAGGGTCGAGGGCATCCCCGAGAGCCAGGGCGCCTGCACCCTGGAGTACGCCCCGGTCCGGGTCAGCGCCACCGGCACCTGGCAGGGCCGGCAGTACCGCTACGAGCGGACGTATCCGAACCGGTGCGCGGCGGTACGCGCCACCGGGGGCGTCCTGTTCGCTTTCTGACCGCGCGCGGAGCGGTGATTCTCCGTTCCGGCCGCGGGCCCGCCATTTCTCCGCTCCCGGCCCGGCCGCCGGAATTCCGTGCCGGGAAGCCCGCGATTCCGTACCGGAGACACGTAATGCCGTTCCGGGCGGCGTGACCGCCCGCCGGAAATCCCGGCGGGCGGTTCACCGGTGGTCCGTCCGGTCACCGGTGGGAATTCACCGGGAATTCCACCGCCGGAAACCGGGCTGCCCGGCGCCCGCCGCGCGGGAGTCGTCCGGGAACGGCCGGCCCGCCCTGCTCCGCCTGGCCTGTCCTGTCGCGCCTGGCCCGGCCCCGTCCTGCCCGAGCCGCCCCGCCCCACCGGCCGGGAGCGCGGCGGCCTGCCCGCCCCCCACCGTCAGGTCACCAGTGCTCGCGGTGGACCACCGTCTCCAGCGGGAGACGGCTGCGCCATCCGTGCCGCTCCAGGTCGGGCACCGTCTCGGTGTGGGTGACCGGTCCCAGGCAGAGCCAGGCCACCGGGCGGACGCCGTCGGGGATGCCGAGCAGGCGCCGGACGAACGGCTCCCGGTAGAACGAGACCCAGCCGACGCCCAGGCCCTCGGCCGTCGCCGCCAGCCACAGGTTCTGGATGGCCAGGCAGACCGAGTACAGCCCGGTGTCGGCGATGGCGTGCCGGCCCAGGACCGCGGGACCGCCCCGCTCGGCGTCGTAGGTGACGACCACCGAGAGACCGGACTCCAGCACGCCGTCGATCTTGATCCGGGCGAACCGCTCCGCCTCGGCGCCGGTGAGGGACGCCGCGAAGGCGTCCCGCTCCCGCCGGACGTGGTCGTGGAAGGCCCGGCGGGTGCCGGGGTCCTCCACGAGCACGAAGTCCCACGGCTGGGAGAGCCCCACGCTGGGTGCGGCGTGCGCGGCGGCCAGCACGCGCGCCAGGACGTCGCCGGGGACGGGTTCGCCGGTGAACTGGGACCGCACGTCGCGGCGGCGGTGGACGACCTCGTAGAGTCCGGCGGCCGGGAGGACGTCGGAGGGACCGGTGTTCACAGGGCAGGCTCCCGCTGCGTCGTGCCGCCACGGCGGGCGGCGGGTGGGGCGAGGCCGGTCTTCGGACTCTCGGATCGACGCCTCACCGTCCGCCTTCCCGGCCCGCGGGCCAGTGACCGCACGTACGTGCGTGGACGGCGGCTCCCCGATCACCGCGGCGGGCCCGTGCCGGAATCACACCGGACTTCCCGATTCTCCTCCCGCAGGAGGCACCTCGCGCTGGTCTGTGCCGGGGGAGACTGTAGCGCAGGACGACCGCCCCCGACGGCGCGCGGCCGGTGGCCCCATGCTCGGCCGGACGCCGGTGGCTCCCACGCTCGGCCGGACGCCGGTTCCGACGGCGGCGGCATGTGATCTTCCGAGCCGCGGGATGTCGCTGGGAGGCGGCGGCGCGCGGGAGTGACAGACTGGCGTACGCCCGGTTCCCGGCCCGTGCGTGGCTGGTGTCAGAACCCAGCGACGAGGACGGGCCGCCGAGGGCGGGCGCCGCCGGCTCCGGCCGGCGGCCGCCGTCACCGCCCACCGACGAAACCGACCCGAGCAGTCAACGCAGGGCCGGCTTCCGCCGCCCTGGTACCGAAGGGATCCCGCTCATGACCCACTCGATCCGGCCGGCCGCCGCGGCCGTCCTCGCCGGCCTCAGCGTGCTGATCACCGGCGCCCCGGCCTCGGCCCAGCCCGACCCCGGTCCCTCCGCCGCCACCCGCGGCGGCGGCATCCCCGTCGTCGGCGGCCTCTTCGGCGGTAGCGGCGGCATCTCCTTCGCCGGCAGCTTCTTCAACTGAGCCGCCCGGCGGCGGGCCGGCCGGGAACCCGGCCGGCCTCGGCCCGGCGGCGTGTCCGGTTGCCGCCCGCGGCCGCCGGCCTGTCCGCCACGGGCGCCGCCTGCTCTGCGCGCTCCGGAGGCGCGGCGGCGGCCCGCGCAGCCGTCCGGGCAGGTGATCAGCGGTTCACGGGCCAGGGCCGTGAACGGTGATGACAGGCCGGACCGGCCGATATACCATTTGGCCTGTTTGGCGCTCCCGGTAATCCTGTTGCCCATCCATGGCCCGCGACGTGCGTTCCGCATCCACGCGGGTCCGAGGGGAGATTAACGTGTTGCCTGGACGCCAACAGGCCGTGCCGCGACGCCAGTGGCAGGCACCCGTCGTCGTCGCCTACCTCACCTTCGTCCTGGCCGGAGTGAGCGGGGGCGTGACCGGCGTGCTGCTGCCGGCGCAGATCCGTGACTACGGCCTGGACATGGCCACGATCGGCACCACCTTCTTCACCTTCTCCGCCGGGTTCATGCTCGCCGGATCCACCTCCGGCATGCTGATCCACCGCTTCGGCATCCGGACCGCCCTGGCCGTCGGCGGCGGCGCGTACGTCCTGGCCGGCCTCTACACGGCGGTGCGGCCGCCCTTCCTGGCGCTGCTGGCCGTACAGGTGCTCGCCGGGTACGGCACGGGCATCCTCGAGTCGGCCCTCAACACCTTCCTCGCCGGCCTGCCGAACTCCACGACCCTGCTCAACCGCCTGCACGCCTTCTTCGGCGTCGGCGCGCTGGCCGGCCCCCTGCTGGCCACCTGGATCCTGGGCTTCGCCCCCTGGACGGCCGTCTGGCTGGTCCTGGCCCTGGCGAGCGTCCCCCTGATCGCCGCCTTCCTGGTGACCCTGCCCGCCGGAGCCCCCACCGCCGGCGCGGCGCCCCCGTCCGAGGGGACGCCGAAGCCGGGGAGGACGGGCGGCGGCCTGCTGGCGGCCGTCTCCCGGGAGCCGGCCGTCCTGCTCGGCGCCGTGTTCCTCGCGGTGTACGTGGGCCTCGAACTCAGCGTCGGCAACTGGGCCTTCACGTTCCTGACGGACGAGCGCGGCCAGTCCGACCAGCTGGCGGGCTACATCGTCTCCGGCTACTGGCTCGGTCTCACCGCGGGCCGGTTCGTGATCAGCCCGCTGGCCGCCCGGATGGGCCTGACCCCGATCGGCATGACCTTCGCCTGCCTGTTCGGCGTCACCGCCGCAACCGTGCTCGTCTGGATCGTCCCCGGCACGGCCCCGGCCTTCGCCAGCTTCGCCCTGTTCGGGTTCTTCCTGGGCCCCCTCTTCCCGACCACCATGGCCGTGGCCCCCCTGCTCGCCTCGCCGGCCCTGGTCCCCACCACCATCGGCCTGCTGAACGGCGTATCCGTCATCGGCGGCGCCCTGTTCCCCTGGCTGGCCGGGGCGATCGGTGAAGGCCTCGGCGTGTGGACCCTCCCGCCGTACGCCCTGGTCCTGGCCCTCCTCCAGCTCGCCGTCTGGCGGATGGTCACCGACCGCATCGCCCCCGCCACCACCGCGCCCGGCCCCGCGGCCCCGTGACGCCCGGTTCCCGTACGTCCCCGGGGACGCGCTGGAACGGCCCCGCCGCTCCGGCGGTCGTGTCGCGCAGCGGCGCGGCGCGACCGTCCCCCGGCGCGACCGGGCCGTAGAACAGCGCTCAGACGCGGAAGTGCGCGATCGACCGGTCCAGGCCAGGTGCCGGATCGGCCAGCTGCTGCGCCGCCCCGACCGCCTGCACCGCACCGGCGTCGGACTCCTCCGGCGCGTGCGAGAGTGCGATGCGGTCCATGCCGGTCAGCTCGCCGCGTACGGCCCGGCGCCGGGCCGTACGCCCGCACCGGGCCGGCCTCGTGGCCGTGTCATGCCTCGCGGCCGGGGCGTCGAGGGCCCGGACCGGAGGGGCCCTCCGCTGTCCGGGCCGCCGGCTCCGCGGGGACCCGAGGCTCGTCTCCCGCATCACACCGGGTCACCACGTCGCGGACAGCAGCGGGAGCAGCAGCAGCGCCCACAGGACCGCTGCGGCGGCCGCGCGGAGGAGGACGCGACCGGCGGGGGCGGTGACCGCCGGCAGGGACCGCCGGGGCCCTGCGCGACCGGAGGCCGCCGAGGGGTCCTCGGCGTCGTCGAGGCGGACTGGCGCGGACATGGTCGTGCTCACTCGTGACGGGTGGGGCCGAGGTGGCGTTCCAGGCGTTCGATCCGGGCGACGAGCGGCTGCAGGTGCCCCTTCACGGCCTCGGTGAGGGCCTGTACGGGGTCGGCCGCGGTGCCGGCGGAGGTCTGGGCGCGCAGGTGGACGTAGCCGGCCAGGGCGGCCGTGACCGCTCGGCGGGTCAGGCGGGGCTCGGCCCCCAGGGCGCGCAGCACCTGCCCCGCGGTGCCGTCGGGTTCGGCGACCAGGCCGAGCAGCAGGTGCTCGCATCCCACGTAGTTGTGCCCCAGCGCGGTCGCCTCCGTCACCGCCAGCTCCAGCACGCCGGCCGCCTGACGGCTGAGACGCGTCGACGAGCCCTCACCGGCCGCTTCGGAGGCCGCTTCGGTGGCCGCCTGCCGCTCCAGGTCGCGCCGCACCTGCACGGGGTCGATGTCGATCGCCCGGAGCACGTGCAGAGCCAGGTTCCCGCCCTCGTCCACCATGGCGGCGAGCAGGTGGCCGGTCCCGACGACCGGCGCGCCGTCGGCGCGGGCCCGGTCGATCGCCAGCCCGACGACGGTGCGGGCCCGGGCGGTGAACGACGACAGCCGCTCATCCAGGTCATCGGCTCTCAGTTCGCCCAGAACGGTCTGCCGGACGGCGGTGATCCGGCGCACCGCCTGCTCCAGCGCGCGCTGGCAGACCGCCGAGACCGGCACTCCGGCCTTCTTGATCGCTTCGGCCAGCTCGTCGGGCAGGTACACGTTGATCTTCGGCATGACGGCACCCCTTCGATGGGGTTATCTATGGGGTCACACAGTAACCCTAACCCCTTCGGGGTTATACCGTCCACACCCTCATGGCCCCTCACGCGCCGTTGTTCCGGAGCACCCCTCCGCACCGCGGTGTCCGCACCCGTCACGTCCGCGCTTCCACCGGCGTGCGGCAGCCGGAACACCTGCCCGGGAGCCCGGTGGCCGTGCGGGACGGCGGCACCCGGATCATCGGGGAGACTGGACCGGTGGAAGTACGGTTCGTCCCGGATCACCTGGTGCTGTCGGTGGTGGTCGGCTCCCGCGCGTACGGGCTGGAGACCGGCGAGTCCGACGT
>NZ_BAAAUT010000098.1:0-14953 GCF_039534085.1 Planomonospora alba | reverse complement strand
CAGCGGCCGGCGGCGCGCCAGCGCCCGGGGGAGCCGCCGGGCGGCGTGCCAGAGCCCCCGCCTGCCCACCGGCCCGTCGCGCGCGGCGGCGAGCGCGTGCGGGGCCACCACCGGCCACGGCCGGCGCAGGACCGCGGTGAGCAGCGCGTTGCGCACGGCCAGGACCCGCCGGGCGTGCGGGTCGCGGGCGGGCGACGGGTGGTGGTGGGCGACCACGCCGTCGACGTAGGCCAGCCCCCAGCCGGCCGCCGCCAGGTCCACGGCCAGCCGCTCCTCCTCCCCGTAGAAGAAGACGACGTCGTCGAAGCCCCCGGCCGCCAGGTAGGGCTCCCGGCGCACCACCGCCCCGCACGCCATGAACCCCAGAACGCTCGGACCGGGCAGGTCGGGCTCGGTCCCGAGGGGCGAGCCCGCCATGTCCGCGCAGATCGGATCCGGCCGCTCCTCCGGCCCCACCAGCAGCCGCCCGGCCAGCACCGCCAGGCGCGGATGGGCGTCCAGCAGGTCCGCGGCCCGCTCCAGCGCGCCGGGCGCCCACCAGGAGTCGTCGTCGGCGAAGGCGACGTAGGGCGTCGCGGCGTGCCGGACCCCGACGTTGCGGGCCTGCGCGCCGAGGTTGCGGCCCAGCTCGATCACCCGCACGTGCGGGAAGCGGCGCCGCACGAAGGCCGGGCTGCCGTCGCGGGAGCCGTTGTCGACGAGGATGACGGGGCCCTCGTGGCGGGCCAGGGAGCGCTCGAGATCGCGGCGGCGGTCCCGGCTGGCGACCACCACCGTCACGCGCCGCGCCGCGCCGCCGGAGGCCGGCGCGCCGTCACGGACCGCATCGTCACAGGCCGCGTCACCGCACGCCATATCGTCACAGACCGCATCATCACAGGTCAGGGTGCTCACATCCGATCGGTGTGCTGGCGGGCGGCGCCGGTCGGCGCCCCGGCCGGGAGCGGCCCGGCGCCCGGGTCCCGCGACCGGTCTGCGGAAGAGGGACCGCGCGCCGCGGATCCTGTGGGCCCGCGGGCGGCTCCGGACCGGCCTCGGGACGGCGCGGCCCCGCGCAGGCCCGCACGGCCTCGCACGCTCTTGGCGCGACCGGCCTGCCGCGCGGACCCGCCCGGCAGGCTTGTCGCCGGCAGGTCTCCTCCTGCGGCGCGAGACGGTCGCAGCGGCCATTTACCCCACCCGCGCGCGCCGGAAACCCCTTCCCGGAGCAGACGTCCCGACAGGGCCCGTCACCCTGCGTGGCGAACACCCCGGAAAGCAGGTCACCGTCCGCGACGGACGCCCCGGAAAGCACGCCACCCTCCGCGAGACGCCCGACGCCCCCGGAACGCGCGTCGCCGTGCGCGGCGGACGCCCCCGGGGCGGCGGAACGCGCGGACGGAAGCGGGCCGTGCGCGGCGGTGTGAATCCCGGACGGGCGGGCAGACGGGCGGAGACGCCCCGAAACGAGAGGAGCGAACCCATGGACCCGACGGACACCGCACCGGCCAGGCCCCTGGCCGTGGTCACCGGCGCCTCCAGCGGCATCGGCTACGAGCTCGCCGGGCAGTTCGCCCGCAACGGCTTCGACCTGCTCGTGGCCGCCGAGGACGAGGAGATCGCCCCGGCCGCCCGCGCCCTGCGGAAGCTCGGCGCCCGCGTCGAGGAGCTCCGGGTCGACCTCGCCGACTACGACGGCGTCGAGCGGCTGTACGGCGCGGCCACCGCGGCCGGCCGCCCGGTGGAGGCCGTCGCGATCAACGCGGGGATCGGGGTCGGCGGCGACTTCGCCCGCGAGACGGACCTCCGCGCCGAGCTGAGGCTCATCGACCTGAACGTCACCTCCGCCGTCCACCTCGCCAAGCGGATGTCACGGGACATGGCCGGGCGCGGCCGCGGGCGGATCCTGTTCACCTCGTCCGTCGCCGCCACCATGCCGGGCCCGTTCCAGGCCGTCTACTCCGCCTCCAAGGCGTTCCTGCTCTCCTTCGCCGAGGCGATCCGCGAGGAGCTGAAGGGTACCGGCGTGACCGTCACCGCGCTGATGCCGGGACCGACGGAGACCGAGTTCTTCGAGCGCGCGGGGATGCAGGACACCCGCATCGGGGCGGGCCCCAAGGACGACCCGGCCGAGGTCGCGCGGGCAGGCTTCGAGGCCCTCATGGCCGGCAAGGACCACGTGGTCGCCGGGTCGGTGAAGAACAAGCTGATGGCCGGGGCCGCCAAGGTCGCCCCGGAGGCCGCCAAGGCCGCGGCCCACCGCCGCCTGTCGGAGCCCGGCTCCGGGACGTGACCCGGGCCCCGGCGGGTGCTCAGTCCTCGGTGCGCGGCGGCCTGAGCGGGTCGTGCCCGACCTCCATCAGGACGCGCCGCCGCTCGTCGTCCACGCCGCCCGAGGCGGCCCCGTCCTTCATGCTGCCGACGAGCTCGACGACCCGCCGCATCGTGTCGAGGTCGTCGGCGGTGAGATCGACCTTGCGCTTGGCCAGGACGGTCAGCACCCCGCGGCCGAGCTCCGGCATGGCCTGCTCCGCCTCGACCGGGAAGGCCTCCTCCCCGGAGGCGGAGGCCATCAGGAAGGCCCGCAGCTCCTCCGAGGTCATGTTCACCGCCTGGTGGAACTCATCCCACAGGTGGTCGCGCTCCGGATCCGAACGGTCGGTCATGATGTCCTCCTGCTCCTGTCGCCCCGGCGGTACGGCCCGGGCCTGGCGCATCGGTCACCGTACCCAGCGGAACGCGGCGAAACGCCGCCGCCCGTCCCGGCGGCGTCCGCCGGGACGGGCGCGGCGGTGCCCCTGCCCCTCCGCCCGGCGAAGATCTGCCGTTCCCTGGGCGTGAGGCCGCGCCGGATGCGGTACGACCCCGGTACAGCGCCGGTTCGACTCCCGAAGGAGGGGAAGCGCCGTGACCGAGTCAGACCTCCCGCAGCCGCCGGCCCGGGACCTGTGCGGCACCATGCTCGTGCACCGCAGGCTGCTCAACGAGAGCACCACCTACCGCGCCCGGCGCGCGGCGATCGAGAACCGGGCGCTCCAGTACGAGCGGGGCCGACGCTCCCCGGTGCGCGAGGAGGTGGTCACCCTGCCGGTCGTGGTCCACGTCGTGCACAACCCCGCCGTTCCGGGGCAGGACATCGGCGACGAGCAGATCCACAGCCAGCTCGCCGTGCTCAACCGGGACTTCCGGGCCGCCAACCCCGACCGGGAGAAGGTGCCGCCGGTGTGGCGGCCGCTGGTCGCGGACGCGAAGATCGAGTTCCGGCTCGCGGCGGTGGACCCCGAGGGCGAGCCGACGGACGGGATCATCCGGGTCGCGACCGAGCGGCGGTCGTTCAGCTTCGACGACGCGGTGAAGGCGAGTGCGACCGGCGGCTCCGACCCCTGGCCCACCGACCAGTACCTCAACATCTGGGTCTGCCAGCTGGGCGGCGGGCTCCTCGGCTACGCGCAGTTCCCCGGCGGCCCGCCGCAGACCGACGGCGTCGTCATCCTGCACACCGCGTTCGGCACCACCGGTACGGCGACGGCCCCGTTCGACGGCGGCCGGACCGCGACGCACGAGATCGGCCACTGGCTGGACCTCTACCACATCTGGGGTGACGACGACGGCGCCTGCACCAGCGACGACAGGGTCGCCGACACGCCGAACCAGGCCGACGCGAACACCGGCTCCCCCGTCTTCCCGCACATCTCCTGCGGCAACGGGCCCAACGGAGACATGTTCATGAACTACATGGACTACACCGACGACAACGCCATGTTCATGTTCACCCGGGGCCAGGTCACCCGGATGAACGCCTGCCTGGAGGGGGTCCGGGCCTCCTTCCTGGTCTCCTCGCGGACCCTGGCCGGTCCCGCCCGCCCCGCTCCCGCCACGCTCACCTCGGCCGGTCCCGTCCCGTCCGGCGCCGCCTCGCCCGCGGCCGGTACGGCGGCCGCCGTACCGGCTCCGGCGCCCGGTGCGGCGGCGGGCGCCCCCGCCCCCGCTCCCTCTCCCGGCCCGGCGGCCGGCGCCGCCGGGGAGCACCAGGCCGCGTCCTCCGCGGCGGCCCCCGCTCCGTCCTTCGGCCCGGTTCCCGGTCCGGCCCACTGGCCCGCGCCCGGCGCCGCCCCCGGCGCGACGGCCGGCACGGACGGGCAGGACGGGCACGCGGCCCGGCCGGACGGCGAGGTGGCACGGGTGCTCCGGGACAGCGAGCGGTTGGTCACCGAGGTCCTGCAGGACATCCGCACCGCGATCGGCCTGGTCGGCGGCGACCGCGCGGACGGTTGACCTCCTCCCCCGGGCTGAAGCCCGAGGTCTCCAGTGGAAGGGGATTCGATGAACGGCCGCCTGCAGGGCCCCGCCCCGGGATCCGGGTCCGGGTCCGGGTCCGCGGAGATCGTCGGCTCGTGGCTGCACGCCTACGAGGAGGACACCGAGACGACGAGGGTGTACCGCCCCGCCGAGCACCCGTTCCAGCCCTCACGGCGGGTCCGCGACGGGCTGGAGTTCCGCTCCGACGGCACGTTCGTCGAGTTCCGCCCCGGCCCGGACGACCGTCCTCGGCCGACGGCCGGGCGGTGGCGGGACCGGGGGGCGGGCCGCGTCCAGGTCACCTTCCCGCAGGGCCGGGGCGACCCCTTCGAGCTGGTCGTGCTCTCCTGCGAGGGCGGTGTGCTCACCGTGGCGAGGTGAGCACACCGCGGTGAGCACGCTGCGGTGAGCGCCCCGGCGATCCGGCGGCGCCACGATCCGGCGGCCCGGCGGCCCCCCACCGGCACGGCCGGCGGTCCCTCACCGGCACGGCGGGTCGTAGGGCAGGTCCGGGACGTGCTGCCGCCATTCATGCCGGGTGATCGGGGATCCGGAGTGCTCGCAGACGTAGCGGACCGACCCGGCGAGATCGGCGCTCCACAGCCGGATCCCCTCGTCGCTGAAGGTGACCAGCGCGTCCCTCCCGCCCAGGAACCTGACGTCGTGCATCCAATGGTCGTCCCGCTGCAGGATCGCGCGGAGCCGGGGGCGGGCGGGGTCGGCGACGTCCCAGAGCCGCAGGGTGGCGTCCTGGCCGGTGGTCGCCAGCGTCCGGCCGTCGGGACTGAAGGCCGCCCCCAGACCGGGGACCGGATGCGCGGTGAACACGGCCGACGCGGCCGGCCGGGACGGGACGGAGACATCCCACAGGGCCACGGCGCCCTCCGTCGACATGGTCGCCAGCACCCGCCCGCCGGGAGCGAAGGCCACCGCCGTCAGCGCGCCCACGGGGATGGTGAGCGTGCCCAGCCGGACCGGCCGCCGGACGTCGCGCACGTCATACAGGTGGGCCGACCCGCTGGTCGGCGCGACGGCCAGGATCCGGCCGTCCGGGCTCGGCTCCATCTGCGGGACCTTCTCCCGCAGGCCGGACAGGGCCGCGACGCGCTCCGGCCGGGCGGGGTCGGTCACGTCCCACAGGCCCACGGTCCTGTCCTGGGACGAGGCGACGAGAGCCCGGCCGTCCCGGCTGAAGCGCACCGCCAGGGCGAGGTCCTTCCCGGGGCGCACGGCGGCCCGGGCCCGGGGCCGGGCGGGGTCGCGCACGTCCCACACCCGCACCGTACCGTCCCAGGACGCGGTGGCCAGCAGCCCTCCGTCCGGGCTGAAGGCGGCCTGCCGGATGCCGTTCCGGTGTCCTTCGAGCACTCCGAGCGCGCGCGGGCGCCGCAGGTCGCGCACGTCCCACAACCTTCCGGTGCCGTCCTCGAAGACCCCGGCGACCGTCCCGCCGTCCCGGCTGACGGCCATGTTCCAGGGTCTCCCCCGGTGCCCTGCCAGGCCGGGCATGCCGGAGACGCCCGCCGCCCCGCCGACGCGCCAGGTCCTCAGCGTACGGTCGCCCGAGGCGGTCACGAGGTCCCCGCTCCCGGGATGGACGGCGAGCGCGAAGACGGTGTCGGCGTGCCCCTCCAGGACCTGCGACAGGACCGGCACACCCCCGCCGCCCGGCTCCCACAGGTAGACGCCGTTGTCGTTCGACGTGCCCGCCAGCCTGCCGTCGCGGGTGAAGGCCAGGTCGTAGACGCTGTCGGTGGCGTCGGTGAGGCGCGCCGTCAGCCGGGGCCGGGCCGGGTCGCGCACGTCCCACACCCGCACCGTGGCGTCCTGGGCGCCGGTGACCAGCGTGGCGCCGCCCGGCGCGAACGCCACCGACTGGAGGGGGCGGGTGTGCCCCCGCAGGACGGAGAGCGTCCGCGTGCGGCCCGGATCGGTGACGTCCCAGAGCCGGGCCGTGCGGTCCATGGCGGACGTGGCCAGCGTGCGGCCGTCCGGGCTGAAGGCGAGCGTGCGCACCTCCTCGGTGTGGCCGTTCAGCACGGCCGCCTGCCGGGGCCGGGCCGGGTCGCGCACGTCCCAGAGCCGGGCCGTGCGGTCGGCCGACGAGAGCGCGAGCAGGGCGCCGTCGGGGCTGAACGCGGCGGTGTTCACGCTCTGGCCGGTGGCGCGGAACCCCGTGATCCGGCGCGGGGGGCGGGGGCCGGCGGGGTCCCAGAGCACGACGGCGCCGTCCCGGGAGGCGGTCGCCAGCAACCCGCCGTCGGGGCGGAACGCCACCGTGTTGACCTCGTCGGCGTGGCCGCCCAGCACGGCCGTCTGCCGGGGGCGGTCCGGGTCGCGCACGTCCCAGAGCCGGGCCGTGCGGTCGGCCGAGGCCGAGGCGAACGTCCTGCCGTCGGGGCTGACGGCGACGTCGTAGACGTAGCCCGTGTGGCCGAGGACCCGGGCGCCGAGCGGCCGCGTCCGGGCGGCCAGCACCGCCCCGCGGGTCTCCGGGATCGCGGCCAGGCGGTAGGCCGCCAGGCGCAGCTGGGCGGCCAGCGCGGCGTCGGGGACCTTCAGCGCGGTGCCGACCAGCTGGCGGGCGGTGGCCCGGTTCCGCTGGTCGAGCGCCTCCTGGCCCTGCCGCCGGGCGTAGACGCCGGTGGTGACCGCGACCAGGAGCAGGGCAGCGAGCGCGGCGATCACCGAGGTCGCGGTCCGTCTGCGGCGGCGGTCGCGGCGCGCCGACGCGTCCAGGAACTCCCTCTCCAGCGCCGCCGGGCCGCCGCCCGCCGCGCGGACGGCGGCCTGCGCCGCCGCCAGGCGGCTGTCGGAGTAGAGGTAGGCGGGATCGCGCGCGTGCCGCTGCCACGTCTCGGCGTCCGCCGTCAGGTGCCGGCACACGAGCAGGCTCGCCCGGTCGGTGTCGATCCACTCCCGCAGCTGCGGCCAGGCGCGGATGAGCGCCTCGTGGGTGATCTCGGCGCCGTCCTCGCCCACCGTGACCAGGCGGGCGCGGACGAACGCGCCGAGGGCCTCCCGCACGGCCGCCTCGTCCCGCTCCTGGCCGCCGAACAGCTCGGCCAGGGGGACCCGCCGGCGGGTGTCGTCGGTCCCGGTCTCCAGATGCACCAGGCGCAGGAGCAGGTCCCGCGCGACGGACCGCGGGCGCGGGCCGAGCCGGCGCAGGGTGGCGTCGGCGCTCAGCGCGACGGAGCGCGCGATGCCGCCGGAGGCCCGGTAGGCGGCGAGGGTGAGGACGTTCCCGGTACGCCGCTGCCAGGTGGCCAGCAGGGCGTGGGAGAGCAGGGGGAGCGCTCCGGGCCTCACCCCCGACGGGCCGTCCGCGCCGAGGTCCTCCAGGAGGAGGTTCACCAGTCCTTCCTCCAGGGCGAGTCCCGCGCGCTCCGCGGGCTTCTCGATCACCTCGCGGAGCTGGACCGCCGTCATCGGGCCGACGATCTCCGGATGCTTCAGCGCCTCCAGCAGCTCGGGGTGGGAGGCGCAGTGGCCGAAGAAGTCCGCGCGCACCGCCAGCACGACCGCGGCGGGCGGCCCCTCCCCGCCCTCTCCCCGTCCGCAGGCCGCGGCGAGGGCCGCGACGAAGACCCGGCGCCGGGCCTCGTCGGGGCAGGCGGTGAAGAGCTCCTCGAACTGGTCGACGATGACGAGCACGGGACCGCCGGCCGCCCGCAGGAGGCGTCCCAGCCGGTCGGGTCCGGCCTCGAGGCACGCGCGCAGGTCCTCCGGGTCGCGGCCGGTGAGCGGCGCGATCCTGCGGGTGAGCTCCCCCACCGGGTCGCTCCCGGGAGTGAGGACGAGGCAGGACAGGCCTCCGGCGGCCGCCCGCCGTACCCCGGGGATCAGGCCCGCCTGCAGCACGGAGGACTTCCCCGACCCGGAGGGCCCGGTGACCAGCAGCGGGCCGCCCTGGCGCAGCCGCTCCCGCACCCGCGCCACCAGGCTCCGGGTCAGCCGGTCCCGCCCGTAGAAGACGTCCTCGTCCTCGGCTCTGAACACCGCCAGCCCCCGGTAGGGGCTCTCCTCCCCGGACTCCGCCAGCGGCGGCGCGGGCACGGCGCCGGGCGCGCGGTAGGCCGGGTTCACCGCGAAGGGGCGGCGGTCGCCGAGGTCGGTGGCCTGGCGGCGGGGCCGGGGGAAGCCCTTCTCCGGCAGGGTCCGCGCCAGGCAGCGGTAGACGTGGTCGAGCGTGAGCACCCGCGGGGCGGTGGGGTCGCCCTCGCGCAGCAGGCGGATCAGCTCGCCGGTGAACGCGGTGTGCCGCCGGTCCGGCGGCGCCCACGAGGCCGCGTCCCTGCCGGAGGAGGCGAGCAGGTAGGCGCCCGACCAGGCGGCGTCGAAGGCGCAGTCGACAGCGGTGCGCGGCACCCCTCCGGCGCGTCCGGCGAAGCAGCAGTCCAGCACGATCACGACGTCCTCGGCCCGGCATGCCGAGAGCACCTCGCGCACCACCGAGTACGGCAGCGCCTGGTAGGCGGCCACACCCCGGGTGAGGTCCACCGTGGCCCGCGTGGCGAGGTGGAGCTCACCGTTCGAGCCGACCACCCCGTGGCCCACGTAGCAGAGCACCAGGACCGAGGCGGCCTCCTGGGCCGTGCGGAACATGACCTCGCTCAGCCGGCCGGGGTCGGGCGGATCGACCAGTGTGACCAGGTTCGCGGGGTCCAGACCGGCCCGCTCGACCAGGCAGCCGCCGAGGTCCTCGACCGTGGCCGCGGCGGCGGGCACCGCGGGGAGCCGCGAGCCGGGGGCGTGCGCGCCGGTCCCGACGAGGAGGACCCGGGTACCGGGGCAGGAGAGCAGGAGCGGGACGTCCCGCTGCGCCCCCGCCGATCCGGCCGGCCCTTCGGCGGTCACCGGGCCGGACGGTCCCGCCCCGGCCATCGGTCAGCCCCGGCTGTCGACCCTCTGGAACGTCCGGACGACCCGTTCGGTGATCTCGTCCACCTGGGCGTGGTCGAGGTCCCGCAGCCCGTCGGCGGCGACCTCGATCTCCCGGTCGCCGTCGGCGAGCCGGACGCTCACCGACCCGGTCCGGGTGCGGAGCCAGGCGACCACCACCGCGGCCGTCGAGCAGAGCGTGCCTCCCGAGTCGAGCAGGACCTGCAGCGCCTCGGGGACCGGCCCCATCGCCCCGGGTTCCGGGGGGCGCTCCTCCATCACCACGCGGCCGCGCAGGTCCGCCTCCTCCTGCAACCACCCGTACAGGTCCCGGAGCTGGTCCTGCCTCCCGGCCTCGGCGTCAACCATGACATGCATGACTCTTCCCCCGTCTTCCCCTCCAACGTAGACAGAGCGCGCCCGCGCGTGAACTCCGCCCCCCTCACGGCGGGGTAAAGAGGCCCCCTCGCCGGGGACCGCTCACAGCGGGGTGAAGAGGTCCTTCGCGTGGTCGGCGACGGCGGCGCCGACCACGGTCGCCCGGATCGGCAGGAAGTCCATGCACAGCCGGATCGCGCCGGGCAGCACCGCATGCGGGACGCGCATCGACAGCGTGCAGTGCGGCACCCAGTTGCCCGGCCGGTAGACGTCGAAGCCGTCGATCCCCGCGGCGGCGAGCCGCCCGTGCACCGCCGCGTGATGGGCCAGCAGCTCCGCCGTGGGCACCGGGCCCAGCCAGAGCACCCGTCCGAGGAACTGTCCGACGAAGTCGAAGCGCAGTTCCAGCGGCGGGGCGGCCGCCAGGCCCGTCAGCGCCGCGGCGACCGCGGGACCGTCCAGCTCCCGGGCACCGATCAGCGAGACGTGCGGGCGGTGCCGGCCCTTCAGCAGGTCCCGCATCGAGGGGACATCGGCTCGGGCCAGCGCGTCCCACAGCGCCCGGACCCGCTTCTCGGCGGCCGGGTCGAGGTAGAGCTCCAGCGCGGCGACCATGGCCGAAGACTAGCGGCGGCCGATCACCACCGGCGATCGGCCGCGGCGCCCCGGCTCGCCGGGCACGGCACGGCCCGCCCGGCATCGCACGGCACGACACGGTCCGGCACGGCACGGCGCGGCGCGGGAAAACCCGCGCCGCCCTTCCGCCCAGCGGAAGAGCGGGCTCCACCGCGGCGGTCCCGGCCCACCATGCTCGCCCCATGCGAACTCAGGTCGGGATCATCGGCGCCGGCCCCGCCGGCCTCCTGCTCTCCCATCTGCTCCACCTGCGCGGGATCTCCTCGGTGGTGCTGGAGCGGCGCAGCCGCGAGTACGTGGAGAAGCGGGTGCGGGCGGGAGTGCTGGAGCAGGGGACGGTCGACACGCTCGTCGCCGCCGGGGTGGGCGAGCGGCTCCTGCGCGAAGGGCTCCCCCACCACGGCATCGAGCTGCGCTACGGCGGTGCGGGGCACCGCATCGCCTTCGAGCGGCTCGTCCCCGGCCGGGCCATCACCGTCTACGGCCAGCAGGAGGTCGTCAAGGACCTCATCGCCGCCCGGCTCGCCGCGGGCGGCGACGTCCGCTTCGAGGTGGAGGACGTGGCCGTGCACGGCATCGGCGCGGACCGGCCGTACCTCACCTTCGGCGGCGGTGAGCGGCTGGACTGCGACGTCATCGCCGGGTGCGACGGCTTCCACGGGGTGAGCCGGCCCTCGATCCCCGAGGGGGTGCTCACCCTCCACCAGCGGGACTACCCCTTCGCCTGGCTGGGCGTCCTGGCCCGCGTCGCGCCCTCGGCCGAGGAGCTGATCTACGCCCGCACCGAGCGGGGCTTCGCCCTGCACAGCATGCGCTCACCGGAGATCAGCCGCTTCTACCTGCAGGTCCCCCCCGACACCGACCCGGCGGACTGGCCGGACGAGCGCGTCTGGGCGGAGCTCGCGGCCCGGCTGGAGACGGTGCCGGGCTTCACGCTGGCCACCGGGGAGATCCTGGAGAGGGGCGTCACGCCGATGCGCGGCTTCGTCGCCGAGCCCATGCAGTACGGCAGGCTCTACCTGGCCGGCGACGCCGCGCACATCGTGCCGCCCACCGGCGCCAAGGGGCTCAACCTCGCCGTGGCGGACGTGCGGGTGCTGACCGAGGCGCTGGCCCGCTTCTACGCCGACGGCTCGACCGAGCTGCTGGACGGCTACTCGGCGGCCTGCCTGAAGCGCGTGTGGCGGGCGCAGCACTTCTCCTGGTGGATGACGACCCTCCTGCACACCTTCGACTCCGACGACGCCTACGAAAGGCGCCTGCAGCTGTCGCACCTGGACTACGTCACCTCGTCGGAGGCCGCCGCCACGACGCTGGCGGAGAACTACGTCGGCCTGCCGTTCGAGGACGGCCCGGACGGAGCGTGAGGCGCGGCCGCCGCGCCCCGGAGGGCCGGGGTACGGCGGCCGCGGCGCGCCCGCGCGGGCGGACCGCTACGCGGGCCCGCGGGCTCAGGCCCGGGGGCCGGGGGCGCGGCGGAAGGCGAAGGGCTGGCTCTCCCGGCCGGGGATCACGAACCAGCACTCCCCGGTGCCGTCGCTGTCCAGCAGCCGGAAGAAGGTGTCGACGACCTCCGAGACGTCCAGGACCGGGAAGCCGATCTCCTCCAGCAGGGCCTTGCCGTCGCCCAGGATGGCGGTGTCGGCGAACGACGGGCACAGGCCCTGCACCTTGACGCCCTCGCCCTGCAGAGCCTCGCCGAGCGAGCGGACGAGGCCGACGACGGCGTGCTTGTTGGCGGCGTAGACGGGGTCGTTCGGGATCCCGACGATCCCGGCCATGCTCGCGGTGGCCACGATCGTGCCGCCCCCGGCGGCCCGCAGCGCGGGGAGCGCGGCGTGCACGCCGAACACGACGCCGTCGAGGTTGACGCCCATGGCCAGGCGGTAGCGCTCGACGTCGAAGTCGTCGCCCAGCCCGAAGCCGGAGGCGATGCCGGCGTTGAGGAAGGCCAGGTCGAGCCTGCCGTACCGCTCGACGGCGACGGCGACCGCCGCCCGGTTGTCCTCCAGCCGGGTCACGTCGCAGTGCGTGAAGACCCCGCCGATCTCGTCGGCGACCTCCTTGCCCGCGGCGTCGTCGATGTCGGCGAGCACGACCTTCGCCCCGCCCGCGGCGAGCCGCCGGGCCACCCCGGCGCCGATGCCGTTGCCGCCGCCGGTGACCAGGGCGACCCTGCCCTCGAGCCGGTCGCTGCGGACCTCGTTGGACGCGCTGGGCCGCTCGCCTCCGAGCCCGCTGAGCAGGCCGCCGCCCGCGCCGAACCCGGTGCCGGTGCTCTCGTTCACAGTGGAAGCCCTCCCGTGGCGGCCTTGGTCGAGCCGGTGGCCCGGTACGCCGCGATCGTGCGCTCGGCGATGCGCATCTGGTGGATCTCGTCGGCCCCGTCCGCGAAGCGCGCCCAGCGGGCGTGCTGGAACATCTTGGCCAGCGGGGTGTCGGTGGAGTAGCCCAGCGCGCCGTGCACCTGGATCGCCCGGTCGACGATCCGGTTGAGGCTGTTCGCGACGAAGTGCTTGGCCATCGAGACCTCGGTGCGGAAGTCCTCGCCCTTGTCGATCTTCGAGGCGGCGTGCAGGACCATGAGCTTGCACTGGTACAGCTCCATGGCCGAGTCGGCGATGAGCCACTGGACGCCCTGCTTGTCGGCGAGCAGCGAGCCGTGGCTGTAGCGGTTGAGCGCGCGCTCGACCATCATGTCGAGCGCCGTCTCGGCCTGGGAGATCCAGCGCATGCAGTGGGCCAGGCGGGCCGGGCCGAGGCGGTACTGGCCGAGCTTGTGGCCGTTGCCGCGGCCGCCGAGGATCCGGTCGTCGGGCACCCGCAGGTCGGTGATGACGATCTCGCTGTGGCCGGTCGAGCCGTGCATGGTCTCGACCTCGCGCACGTCGTCCCACCCGTCCTGCGGGATGTCGACGATGAAGGCGGTGTTGGCGCCGCGGGCGCCCTCGGGCAGGTCGAGCTCGGTGCGGGCGATGAGGATCGCGAAGCTCGCCCGGCGGGCGTTGGAGATGAACCACTTGTGGCCGTTGATGACCCACTCGTCGCCGTCCTTGACGGCCTGCGTGCGGATCAGCGTGGGGTCCGAACCGGCGACCTCGGGCTCGGTCATCGCGAAGCACGACATCATGCGGCCCTCGACCAGCGGCCGCAGGTACTTCTCCTTCTGCTCGTCGGTGCCCCAGTGCAGCAGGGTGTGCATGTTGCCCTCGTCGGGCGCCTGACAGTTGAGCACCCACGGGCCGAGCCGCGTCTTGGCCGCCTCGGACTGCACCATGGCGAGCGCGACGTGGCCCAGGCCCATGCCGCCCCACTCCTTCGGCATGTGGGGCAGCCAGAGCCCCTCGGCCTTGGCCTTCTCGCGCAGCGCGAAGATGGTCCGGATGTACTCGTCGCGGCTGAGGACCTTCTCCTCGTCGTCGAAGCCGCTGACCGCGGGGATGATCGTCTCCTGGACGAAGGTCCGCACCCGCCGGCGGATCTCCTCGTGCTCGGGGGCGAGTGTGAAGTCGATGGCCATGCGTGCGAATCCTCTGTCCTCGGCGGTGCGGCCGTGATTTGATGCGGATGCCTGGCGATTTCAGTCACATGCATGATTACCCTAGCGAGCACCCCCCGGCCCATCAAGAGCGGACGGGAGCCCGCAGGAGCCCGCCGCGGAGGAGGCGGCAAGAGCCCGCCAGGAAGGAGGCGCACCGTGCCGCCCAACCCCGAGGCCACCGTCCGACAGCTGGTGGCGGCCGCCGAGCGGCTGTTCGCCGAGCGCGGCATCGAGGGGGTGTCCCTGCGTGAGATCAACACGGCCGCCGGTCAGCGCAACTCGACGGCGCTGCAGTACCACTTCGGCGACCGCGCGGGGCTTCTGGCCGCGGTGCTGGCCAAGCACCAGCCCGAGATCGAGGCCCGCCGCCACCAGCTGCTCGACGAGTACGAGGCGCGGGGCGCCCTGCCGGAGTCCGAGGCGCGCCGTGCGCTGGCCGCCGCGCTGGTACGGCCGATGGCCGCGAAGCTGGCCGATCCCGACGGGGGCCGGTCCTACCTGAGGATCATGGAGCAGCTCGTCCACCGCGGCAGGCTCCCGGCGCTGCGGAGCGTGCGGGACGACCCCGGCCAGAGCATCAACCGCTGGCGCGGACTCGTCGCCCCGCTGCTCTGCGAGGTCGCGGTGAACCGGCTGCACCAGCGCTTCATGGCCATCCGGGTGACCTACGTGGAGCTGGCCCGCCGCGCCGCCGGGCCGGAGGGGAAGGACGACCGGCTCTTCACCAGCCATCTGATCGACGTCGTGGCGGCCGTGCTGGCCACCGAGGTGTCCGAGGAGACCGCGCGGCTGCTCGCCGAGCGCGACGGCCCTCCCCGGCCGGAGGCCGGGGAGGGCCTGCGGCCGGGGAGGGCGTGAGCGCCCGTCCTCGCAGGCCCGGAGCGCGGGCACCCGCACTCCGGGGCCGCGGGCGGGCCGGACCGGCAGGACCGGCGGGACCGGACTCCGGCCGGGAACGCGGAAAGCGCCCGCCCTCCCCGGAGTCGGAAGGAGCGGGCGCTCGGCGCGCGGGCGCTCGGTGCGCGGGCGCTCGGTGCGCGGGCGGTCACTTCAGGATCGGCAGCCGCTTGACCAGGGCGGTCTTTCCCCACCAGGCGCCGATGCCGAGGGTGTCGCCGGCGCCGGCCAGGGCCAGGGCGATCATCACGATGGCGTAGACGATGTGCTCGTCCATGAAGGGGTTGGTGACCAGGGGCAGCTCGGCGGCCCACATCAGCAGCATCATCGCGGTGCCGG
>NZ_BAAAUT010000097.1:0-15710 GCF_039534085.1 Planomonospora alba | reverse complement strand
AGGCGCGGGCGATCCGCACGGCGATCTCACCACGGTTGGCGATCAGGACCTTCTGGAGGCGGTGCTTCATCTCGACCCTCGGAGCGTGGACGGCGTCGACCAGGAGCGGGGCGACCGGTAGCCGTTCGGCTGCCGGCGCGGCGCCCCCGGGCGACGGACGGGGTCCTCCGCCACGCGGGCGGAGGACGTCAGGCGCAGCGCGCAGACCAGCGCGCAGAGTTCTTCGGCCGTCGGATCGCCGGACACGACGCGCAGTTCGGGTCCGTCCATCACATCGGCGGGTTTCCGTGCTTGCGCTGCGGCGTCCGGGCCTGCTTGGCGCGGAGCAGCCCCAGCGCGCGGATCAGCGTGGACCGGGTGGCGCGGGGATCGATGACGTCGTCCACTAGGCCGCGCTCCGCGGCGTAGTAGGGATGCATGAGGGTGCTGCGGTACTCCTCGACGCGCTTGGCGCGCTGCGCGGCGGGGTCGTCCGCGGCGGCGATCTCCCTGCGGAAGATGACGTTGGCCGCGCCCTCGGCCCCCATCACGGCGATCTCGTTCGTCGGCCAGGCGAAGGACAGGTCCGCGCCGATCGACCGGGAGTCCATCACGATGTAGGCGCCGCCGTACGCCTTGCGGACGATCACCTGGATACGCGGGACGGTGGCGTCGCAGTAGGCGTACAGCAGCTTGGCGCCGTGCCGGATGATGCCGCCGTGCTCCTGGTCGGCTCCGGGCAGGAAGCCCGGGACGTCCACGAGGCTGACGAGCGGGATGTTGAAGGCGTCGCACAGCTGGATGAAGCGGGCGCCCTTCTCCGACGCCTTGATGTCCAGGACGCCGGCCAGGTGCTTCGGCTGGTTGGCGACGATGCCGACCACCTGGCCGTCGAGCCGGGCCAGCCCCACGATGAGGTTGCCCGCCCAGCCGGCGTGGAACTCGAAGAACTCCCCGTCGTCGACGATCTCCTCGATGACCGCGGCCATGTCGTAGGACTGGGCCGGGTCGGCGGGGACCAGGTCGAGGAGCACGTCGTTGCTCCGCTCCGGCGGGTCGGTGCAGACCACCGCCGGGGGCGTCTCCTGGTTGTTGGACGGCAGCAGGGACAGCAGGTAGCGCACGTCCTCCAGGCAGGAGACCTCGTCGGGGTAGACGAAGCCGGCCACGCCGGAGAGCGTGCCGTGCACGCGGGCGCCGCCCAGGTCGTCCTGGCTGATCTCCTCGCCGGTCACCGCCCGGACGACGTCGGGGCCGGTGATGAACATCTGGGCGGTGTCCTGCACCATGAAGACGAAGTCGGTCAGCGCCGGCGAGTAGGCCGCCCCGCCGGCGCAGGGGCCGAGCATCACGCTGATCTGCGGGATCACCCCCGAGGCACGCACGTTCCGCTGGAAGATCCCGCCGTAGCCGGCGAGCGCGGTCACGCCCTCCTGGATGCGCGCCCCCGCGCCGTCGTTCAGGCTGATGAGGGGCACGCCCGCCGACTCGGCGAGGTCCATCACCTTGTGGATCTTCTCGGCGTGCGCCTCGCCGAGCGCGCCGCCGAAGATCCGGAAGTCGTGCGCGTAGACCATCACGTCGCGGCCGAAGATCCGCCCCCAGCCGGCCACCACGCCGTCGGTGTGCGGGCGGCGCTTCTCCAGCCCGAAGCCGGTCGCGCGGTGCCGCCGGAAGACCTCGACCTCGACGAACGAGCCGCTGTCGAGCAGCACGTCGAGGCGCTCGCGCACGGTGAGCTTGCCCTTGGCGTGCTGGCGCGCCGTGGCCTCGGCGCCGGGGCCCTCGTGGGCGCTGTCCCTGATCAGTGCGAGTTCGGCGGTCCTGTCCCGCGTCGTCTCGCGCGGTAGATCGGTCACCGGTGTCGGGGTCGTCCCGATTCTCTCCTGCGTTCGCACGCGTTCCCCTCCCCCCTGCCCGCGGTCGGCGGGCCGGAATGTGAAATGCGCCACCGCCGTCAGGCTAGGCACGGGATGTCGTCCCCTGACACCCCTACGGGACCGTGGACGGGCCGTCTGTCCCACCCCTGAGAATGCGCGGCCCACCCGGGTCAGACCGTGGCGCGCTCGCCGAACTCCAGGCTCGACGGCAGGTCGGCGCGGCGGGTGATGTTCAGCTTCCGGTAGGTCCGGGTGAGGTGCTGCTCGACCGTGCTGATCGTGATGTACAGCTTCCCGGCGATCTCCCGGTTGGTGTAGCCGGCCGCCGCCAGGACCGCGACCCGGCGCTCGGCGTCGCTCAGCACGCCGGCCAGCTCGGTCGCCACCGGGACCGCGGCCGGGCCGGTTCCTCCGCCGCGGGCCAGCGTCCTGCGCAGCGGTTCGGCCCGGCACTCCTGGGCCACCGCCTGCGCGCGGCCCGCGATCATCCCCGCGCGCCGGTACTCGCCGAGCGCGTGGTAGGCCTCGACGAGGTCGGCCAGCGCCCTCGCCAGCTCGTACCGGTCCCCGCCGGCCTGCAGGAGCTCGGCCGCCTGGCGCAGCAGCATCGGGCGGTGCCGCACCTCGGAGGTGGCGGCCAGCACCCGCATGGCGATGCCGTGCGCCCGCGGGGTCGCCGGGCCGCACCGGGCCAGCTGCGCCTCGGCCAGCTGCCGGGCCTGGTCCGGGCGGCCCATGCGCAGGCACGCCTCGGCCGCGTCGGCCCGCCAGGGGATGAACCCCGGCACGTCGAGGTCCCAGGCGGCCATCAGCTCGCCGCAGCGCTGGAAGTCGCGCAGCGCCAGCGCCGGGTGGTCGGTCGCCAGGCTGTAGCGGCCCCGGGCGTGCAGGTAGTGCAGGCCGTACCGGGTCTGGAACATGGCCTCGGGCACGGGCTGGTCGAGGTGCTCGCGGACCGCGTCGTACTCGCCCATCGCCGTCGCGGCGAGGACGAGGCTGCTCAGCGGCCCGCCCGCGGCGACGCTCCAGCTGCTCAGCGGGATGATCTCCAGGGCGGCGCGGGCGTGCCGCTCGGCGCCCGGCAGGTCGCCCTGCCTGACGGCGATCTCCGCCCGGATGGCGGCGAGCCGCGCCTGGCGGCTCGGGGCGTGCCGGGAGGACGCCTCGGCGCTGAACAGGTCGCACCAGGGGGCGGCCCGGTCCGAGCAGCCGGCGTAGGTGAGCGCCAGCAGGGCGCTCTCCACGGTGTCCATCGACATCTCGTCGAGGCGGGAGCTCTGCAGGATCCGCTCGACGGCGTCCGTGACCTCCTTGCGGGGACCGCGGGTGAGGACCTCGGCGAGGGCGAGCGCCGACTCCAGGCGGCGGCTGGCCGTGACCGAGACGATGGCCGTGCGGCCCTGCTCCCCCGCGGGGTGGCGCAGGTGCGCCAGGAACGGCGGGTGGGTGACGCGCAGCCAGGGCCGGACGATGGCCAGCTCGGTGGCCGTCTCCGGGTCGGCGGGCTCGCCCGTCCCGTTCAGCTGCTCCAGCACGTCCCGGGCGTCGTCGAACCTGCCGTGCCAGAGCAGCGCGCGGGCCAGCACGACGGCGTCGCCGCCGCGCAGGCGGCCGCGCTGCATCGCGTCGGCCAGCTCGACGAGGTGCCCGGCGGGCGCGCCCGGGTTGATCCGCCACTCGGCGCGCACGAGCATGGTGGTGATCTTCACGCGCCGGCTCTCGTCCACGCACTCGCGCGCGGCCAGCCGCAGGTAGGAGACGGCGGACTCCACCTCGCCGGCGCGCAGCGCGCTGCGGGCGGCGTCCTCCAGGACGGGCACGACCCAGGGGGCGTCGAGGCGGCCGGCCTGCACGACGTGCTGGGCGATCACGGTCGGCGGGGCGCCGGCGTCGTGGGCCAGCTCGGCCGCCCGGCGGTGCAGGTCCATCCGCTCGGCGGCGTCCACCTCGGCCAGTACGGCCGTGCGGGCCGCCGGGTGGCGGAAGCCGTCCGGGGTGACGAGGCCCGCGACGGTGAGGGCGTGCAGCTCGCGGCCGACGTCGGCGGGCTCCAGCCCGAGCAGCTCGGCGAGGGAGTCGGGCTCGCCGAGGACCGCCAGCCCGCGCGCCACCCGCAGCGCCTGCGGCTCGCCCCGGTGCAGGCACGACAGTACGGCCTGGCCGTACCGGTCGCCCGCGACGGCCTCCTCGGGCTCCCGGCCGCCGCGGGAGCGCACGGCGTCGCGGTGGTCCTCGGCCAGGGCGGCGACCAGCAGGGGGTTGCCGCCGCTGAGGGCGTACCAGTCGGCGGCGAACCGCTCGGCCGCCTCCCGGCCCACCTGCTCGGCGGCCAGCGCGGCCACGCCGTCCGGGGAGAGCGGGGTGAGCGGGATGCGCCGGCAGTGCGGCTGGCGCAGCAGCTCGTTCTGGAAGAGCGCGTCGGTGTAGCGGCCCTGGTCGGACTGGCTGAGCACCAGCGCGATCCGGGCGATCCGCACCCGCCGCGCCAGGTAGGCGAGGCAGAGCAGGGAGGCCCGGTCGGCGTGGTGCACGTCGTCGACGACGATCATCAGGGGGTAGCGCTCCGAGAGCTCCAGCAGGACCGTGCACAGGGCGTGCACGACCTGGGCGTCGACCTGCTGGAGGGCGTCCGGCCGGAAGGTCGGCGCGACGACGGTGCGCGCGCCCTCCTCCAGCAGTTCCAGCGCCCGCTCGCGCTCCTCGGCGACCAGCGGCGCGTCCCGGATCAGCTGGCCGAGCACGCCGAGCGGCAGGTCCCGCTCCACCCGCGAGCCCGTGGCCGTGATGGCCAGCGCGCCCAGGTCGAGCGCCTGCTCGGTGAAGACGTGCAGCAGCTCGCTCTTGCCGGTGGCGACGGTGCCGGTGACCAGCGCGACCCGGCCCCTGCCCGCCACGGCGTCGGCGAGCAGCGTGTGCAGAGAGACCGACGCCTCATCTCTTTCGACCAGGCCCATGGCCGGCCTCCTTCCGAACATCTGGGAAACCACGGTGAGAAAGCTAGGGATGTGCGGCTTTCGCCGGTTATCGGCGCGCTATCACACGCCGCTGGCGGCCAGCGGCGGGTAGACGGTCTTCCCCTCCTGCGGGGCGGGCAGGTGCCGCAGCCGCGCCCGGATCACCGCGGAGCGCACCGCGGCCAGCGCGGCGGCCTCGACGTCCCGGTCGACGCCGGCCCCCCAGGCCGTCCGCCCGTCGAGGCGGCACTCGGCGTAGACGGCGACCTCCCCGCCCGGCCTGCGGTCCACCGGCCCGGTGCGGTGCACCGCGCGCACGTCGAAGCCCCAGCGGGAGAGCGTGGCGCGCACGGCCTGGACGGCGTCGGTCCGGGCCGCGCCCACGTCGAAGCCGTCGCCGTCGATGTGGATGGAGGTGGTGACCAGCTCGGTTCCGGAGGCCAGCGGGACCGGCAGCTCGGCGGTGGCGGTGTACTCGCGCTCGAAGATCTCCTTGACCCGGTCCGGCGTGATCTCGCCGCCCTCGGCGTCGGCCCGCGCCTGCACGACGCGCGCGAAGTCGATCTGCAGGTCGCGCGGGAGGTTCAGCCCGTGCCAGGCGCTCATGACGTACGCCAGGCCGCCCTTGCCGGACTGGCTGTTGATGCGCACGACCGCCTCGTAGGTGCGGCCCACGTCCTCGGGGTCCAGCGGCAGGTACGGCATCTCCCAGGGCAGCTCGGCCGGCGGGGTCCCGGTCCGGGCGGCCTCCCGCTCCAGGGCGTCGAAGCCCTTCTTGATGGCGTCCTGGTGCGAGCCGGAGAACGAGGTGTAGACGAGGTCGCCGCCGTAGGGGTGGCGGGGGTGGACGGGGATCCCGTTGCACTCCTCGACCGTGCGGCGGATGCCGTTGATGTCGGAGAAGTCGATGCCGGGGTCGACGCCGTGGGTGAGCAGGTTCAGGCCCAGGGTGACCAGGCAGACGTTGCCGGCGCGCTCCCCGTTGCCGAACAGGCAGCCCTCGATGCGCTCGGCCCCCGCCAGCATGGCCAGCTCCGCCGCGGCGACGCCGGTGCCCCGGTCGTTGTGCGGGTGGATGGACAGGCAGACGTGCTCGCGTCGGGAGAGGTTGCGGCTCATCCACTCGATCTGGTCGGCGAAGACGTTGGGCAGCGAGCGCTCGACCGTCGCGGGGAAGTTCAGGATGATCGGGCGGCCGGGGCCGGGCTCCCAGACGTCCATGACGGCCTCGCAGACCTCCAGCGCGAACTCCGGCTCGGTGTCGCCGAACAGCTCCGGGGAGTACTGGAAGCCGAGGTCGCAGTCGCCCAGCGTGCGCTCGGCGTACTTCATCATCAGCCGGGTGCCCTGGACGGCGAGGTCCTTGCACTCGTCGCGGCTCATGCCGAAGACCACGCGCCGGAACAGCGGCGAGGTCGCGTTGTACAGGTGGATGGTGGCGCGCGGCGCCCCCTCCAGGCTCTCCACCGTGCGCCGGATCAGCTCGTCGCGGGCCTGGACGAGCACGGAGACGCGCACGTCGTCGGGGATGCGGTCCTGCTCGATGAGCAGGCGCAGGAAGTCGAAGTCGTCCTGGCTGGCGACGGGGAAGCCGACCTCGATCTCCTTGTACCCCATGCCGACGAGCAGCTCGTACATGGCCAGCTTGCGCTCGGGGCTCATGGGGCGGGCCAGCGACTGGTTCCCGTCACGGAGGTCGGTCGAGAGCCAGCGCGGCGCCGAGGTGATGGTGCGGTTCGGCCACGTGCGGTCGGTGAGCGCGATCGGAGTGAACGCGCGGTAACGTCCGGCCGGTCGCCTGATGGTCTCCATCGTCGGATTCCCCTATCTTCCTGGGCGAACACCTCAAACGCGCGAGCCGAAATAGGTGGAGTAGGAATAGGGAGAGAGCATGACCTGAATCTGGTACGAGTCGACCTCGTCCTGAATCCGGAACATTACAGATATCTCCGGATACGCAGCACTGAGCCCGAGTCCGACAAAGTAGCGGTCGCTGTCGAAAATAATGCGGTAAAGTCCCCGGTCCAGCCGATGGTCGCACCATTCCTCGATCCGCCCACGGGAATCGGTCTCGGCCTCGGCGACGGTGAGCCACTTACCGCCGTCGGCGCGCTCCAGTCGTGCCCCGACGCCGGCGGC
The DNA here is from genome assembly GCF_039534085.1 of Planomonospora alba. Classification (NCBI taxonomy): domain Bacteria; kingdom Bacillati; phylum Actinomycetota; class Actinomycetes; order Streptosporangiales; family Streptosporangiaceae; genus Planomonospora; species Planomonospora alba. Next base: position 8,758 of record NZ_BAAAUT010000097.1, on the reverse strand, counting down.
AGGCCGGCCGTACACGCCGTCCAGCGCTTGTGCGGCAATCCCCATGTCACGCTCACCCATCTGCCGGGCCCGCCTCGGCGGGCCAGTCCCACACCTTCTTCTCCGTGCTCGCGCACCGCCCGGAGCCGGCGCCGCGCGCCGGCGCCTCCGGGCTTCCACCCAGGCTGGTGGAGGGCGCTATCGGCCGGGCTTCGCCCGGCTATCCCCGGCCGCCGGACGACACGGCCACCGGGACGACCGGCCCCCCGCGGGCCCTCGGAGAGGACCCCGCCGCCGGCGGCGCACGACCCCTGCCGGCTGCCTCCGGTACCCCGCAAGCACCCCGCAACGGCCGCCCGCACGGCTCTAACCTGCACGTATAGGAGCGGAAAAAACATCCGATAAGGATCGGATGGCGCGGCCTGTGACGGTTGAGGCAGATCAACCGACCGGTCGCCGACCGGACGCCACCACGCAGACGATCACGAGGTAGGTAGAGATGAGCACCACCGCCGACCGCCGCGCCCTCCGCATCGCCCTGTCCACCGTCGCCCTCACCGTCGGCCTCACCGCCGGGGGAGCCGCCGCCTTCGCCGCGGCCGCCACCGCGGACGCCACGCCCAAGCCGGGCTCCTTCCCCGTGCCCACGGCCTCGACGGAGAACGACACCTGGGAGTGACCGCCCGCGCACGGGCGCCGCGGACGCCGGCATCGGACGGCCGGGGGCAGCGCACCCCGGCCCCCTCGCCGCCTGCGGCCCTTCCCCGGCCGACCACCGGAAGGCCACCCGCATTCCCTGAAAACTTCACCTAATGGAACAAACTTCTCCTGGATCACTATCCCGCGAAGTAGTACGATCCACCCGAAAGCGACAGATCGAACTCAGGGTGAGCCGAGTAGTGCCGATCACCGGCCGGGCGAGATGCGGCATCGCGCCAGGGGGCACGGCCGGGAATGGCGCGTTCACCGTGGCTCGAATCACATGGAACGCCATGGACAGGCACGGCACGCCCTAAACAGGTAAGATCGATAGGTCTTAACAAGAAAGCAACAAATAGCACTTCTCTCGCATCGGGAAGTGCGAAGACCTCCCGCGGGGACACGGGGCGGCGGGATTTTCCTTCAGGGAGATGCGGGTGGAGTTTCGCGTTCTGGGACCTCTCGAAGTCGCGACGGGCGGGCGCCGGCTGGACCTCGGGGGGATCCGGCAGCAGACCGTGCTCGCGGTCCTGCTCCTGGACGCCAACCGGGCGGTCACCATCGGACGCCTCATGGAGGCGATCTACGGTGACGACCCGCCGACCACCTCGCGGGCGCAGGTGCAGATCTGCATCTCGGCGCTCCGGCGGCTCTTCGCCGCCCACGGCGCGGACAAGGTGATCACCACCCGGTCGCAGGGCTACGCGATCCACGCCGAGGACGGCCAGCTCGACGCCCACCTGTTCGAGTCCCTGCTCCAGGAGGCCCGCCGCGCCCGGGAGGAACGCGACCCCGACAAGGCCGTCACCTACTACCGGCAGGCGCTCGGGCTGTGGCGCGGGCCCGCGCTGGAGGGCATCGAGAGCAGGATCGTGCAGTCGGCCGCGAGCCGGCTCGCCGAGCACAGGATCACCGCGAACGAGGAGTGCATCCAACTCGAACTCGACCTCGGCAGGCACCACGAGCTGGTCGGCGAGCTCACCGAGCTGGTGGCCGAGCACCCCCTGCGCGAGCGGCTCCGCGGCCAGCTGATGCTCGCCCTGTACCGCTCCGGCCGCCAGGCGGAGGCCCTGCAGGTCTACCGGGACACCCGGACCATGATGATCGAGGAGCTGGGGATCGAGCCCGACGAGCGGCTGCAGCAGCTCGAACACGCCATCCTCACCTCCGACGAGAGCCTCAACCTGCCCGAGCCGCCGGTGCAGCTCGGCACCGAGCCCGCGCCCGCCGCCGCTCCCCCGGTCAGCGTCCCGAACGTCCCCGGCATGCTGCCCACCGGCATCGCCGACTTCACCGGCCGGGCCAAGCAGGTCGACGAGATCCGGCAGCGGTTGACGGTCGCCCCCGACGGCGCGGCGCGCTTCGCCGTACCGCTGATCACCATCGCGGGCAAGGCCGGGGTCGGCAAGACCACCATCGCGGTGCACGTGGCGCACAGCGTCACCGAGCACTTCCCCGACGGCCAGCTCTTCGCCGACCTGCACGGCGCCGTCTCCCGCCCGACCAGCCCCATGCAGGTGCTCGAACGGTTCCTGCGCGTGCTCGGCGTGCCGGGCAACGCGCTCCCCGACGGCCTGGAGGAGCGCGCCGAGATGTACCGGGCGCTGCTGGCCGACCGCCGCATGCTGATCGTGCTCGACGACGCGGCCAACGAGGGCCAGATCCTGCCGCTGCTGCCCGGCAACCCCGCCTCCGCGGTGATCGTCACCAGCCGGAGCCGGCTTGCCGGACTGGCCGGCGCGACCCACGTGGGCGTGGACCTGTTCGACTCCGTGCAGTCGGTGGACCTGCTGGCCCGCATCGCCGGGGTCGACCGGGTGCAGTCCGAGGCGGACGCCGCCGCGGCGCTCGCCGACCTGTGCGGCCGGCTCCCGCTGGCGCTGCGCATCGCCGGCGCCCGCCTGGCCGCGCGCCCCCACTGGAACGTCGGCCAGCTGGTGGAGCGGCTGGAGGACGAGACCCGCAGGCTCGACGAGCTCAAGCACGGCGAGATGGGGATAAGGGCCAGCATCTCGCTGACCTACGACAGCGTCGGCGAGGAGGCGCGGCGCCTCTTCCGGCGGCTGGCGATCCTCGACACGCACGTCTTCTCCGCGTGGACCGGCGCGGCCCTGCTGGACTGCCCGTTCACCGAGGCGCAGGACCTGCTCGACGACCTGGCCGACGCCCAGCTCGTCGAGACCGCCGGCACCGGGCGCGGCGTGCACGCGCAGTACCGCTTCCACGACCTCATCCGGGTCTTCGCCCGCGAGCGCCTCGCCGCGGAGGAGTCCACCGCCGAACGCGACGCGGCGCTCTCCCGGGTGCTCGGCGGGCTGCTGATGCTGACGGACACGGCCCGGCGGCAGGAGTACGGCACCGGCATCACGGTCCGCCGCGAGGCGGCCGCCTGGTCGCCCTCCCCCGACCTGGTCGGGCGGCTGGTCGCGGCACCGATCGAGTGGTTCGAACGCGAGCGCGCGACCATCGTCTCCGGCATCCGGCAGGCGGCGCAGGCGGGTCTCACCGAGCTGTGCTGGGGCATCACGGTCAACGCCGTAATGTTCTTCGAGTCGCGGGCCTACCTCGACGACTGGCGGGAGACCCACGAGCTCGCGCTGGAGGCCACCCGGCAGGCCGGGGACAAGCGCGGCCACGCCGCGATGCTGTACTCGATGGGCTCGCTGTCGGCCGCCGAGCAGCGGTACGGCGACGCCCAGCGGGACATGGAGCGGGCCGTCGAGCTCATGCGGGAGGTGGGCGACGAGCAGGGGTTCGCCCTCGCCGTCCGCAACCTCGGCTTCCTGCACCAGATGAACGGCCGCTTCGAGGAGGCCGCCGCCCACTACGAGCGGGCCCTGAAGATCTTCCGCTCCACCGGGAGCCTGGCCGCCGCCGCCTACACGCTGCACAGCCTGTCGGCGCTCCGCCTGGCGGCCGGCGACCTCGACGGCGCCAAACTGCTGCTGGCCGAGGCGCTGGCGTGCAGCAGGGCCGGCAACAGCAGGCGGGTGAGCGCGCAGGTGCTCAACCGGATGGGCCGCACCCACCTGCAGGCGGGTGAGCCCGCCCTCGCCGCGGACGCGTTCGGCGAGGCGCTGGCCGTCGTGCGGGAGATCAGCGACCCGGTGGGAGAGGCGTACGTGCTGCACGGCCTGGGCGTCGCCCGGCTCCAGCAGGGCCGGCTCGGTGACGCGGACGCGGCGCTGCACCGCGCGCTCTCGCTGGCCAGCACCTCCAGCCAGCGGCTCGTGGAGGTGCGGGTGCTGACCGCGCTGGGCGAGCTGGCGATCTCGAGCGGCGAGCCGGAGCAGGCCGTGGCCCGCCTCCGGCAGGCCGCCACGCTGTGCCGCACGATCGAGGTCCCGTTCCAGGAGACCCAGACCCTCATGCTGCTCGCCGAGGCCCTGCACGCCGCCGGCGACCGCGCCTCCGCCGAGGAGACGCGGGCCAAGGCGCTCGCGCTGGCCGACCGGCTCGACCCCTCCGTGGCGCGGCGGCTGCGCGAGCAGGCGGCCCGGAGCCCGCGGTCCGCGGATCCGGAAGGGGTGACCGCGCCGGCAGGGGGGGCGTAGGGGGTGCGCCGCACCGCCCCCGCCCGCCAGCATGGGACCGTACGGCCGGCATCCCGGCCCCGCCCCGCCCGCGGCGGGAGCGGTCCCGCGGGCGGGGCCCGGCTGCGGGCGTGCCGCGGGCGCGCCGTGGAACCCGGCGGCGCGCAGCAGGCACGGGAAAACGACGGGAGCGGCGGGAATCCGCGGCGCGGAAAACGCGGAGCGCCCCGGGAGGGTTCCTTTCGCCGCCGTCCCCTATCCCGGACCCTTAACCGGATCCTGACTCCCCGAGACCTGCGCCGGAATCATTTCCCGGCGATTGTCCGCTCCGTAAAATCATGATCGTGACCACTGTCGAGAGAACCGGTGCACGGTTCACGGAAAACGGCGGACCCCTCCGGGTGATGCGCCGTCCGGGGAGGACGACATGATCGAGATCATCCTTCCCTCCTTCGTGGTCTCAGCGGACGCCTTCGACGACCCCGCCGACGGGACGCTGTTCCCCGAGGAGGAGGCGGTGATCGGCCGGGCGGTGGAGAAGCGCCGCCGGGAGTTCACCACGGCACGGGTGTGCGCGAGGAAGGCGATGAAGATGCTCGGCAGGCCCCCCGCGCCGGTCCTGCCCGGCGTACGGGGCGAGCCGCAGTGGCCCGACGGTGTCGTCGGCAGCATGACGCACTGCGCCGGCTACCGCGGCGCCGTGCTGGGCGAGCACACCAGGGCCACCTCCATCGGCATCGACGCCGAGCCGGACGAGCCGCTCCCCTACGGCGTGCTGGACGCCATCGCCCTCCCGGAGGAACGGGACGACGTCCGGTCGCTGCTGAGCGCCCACCCCGGCGTCCGCTGGGACCGCCTGCTGTTCAGCGCCAAGGAGTCCGTCTACAAGGCCTGGTTCCCGCTGACGAACCAGTGGCTCAGCTTCGAGAACGCGCGCATCACCATGGATCCGCTGCGCGGCACCTTCTCCGCCCGGCTCCTGGTGGACGGGCCGCAGGTGCACGGCAGGCCCCTCACCGGCTTCTCCGGCCGCTGGCTGGCCTCCCAGGGGCTCCTGCTGACGGCGATCGTCCTGCCCACGCCGGTCTTCTCGACGGTCCCCGCCCCGGCCCTCCCCGCCTGACCCGGGCTTCCCGCCCGTCCCGTACCCCCGCGCCCGGCCCGGTTCCCCGAGCCGGGCCTTCCGCGTCGCCTCTCCCTCTCTCTCCCCTCTCCCGGCCCCGGCCCCGGTCTGGCCCTGGCCCGCCGTCCCGTCATGAGGAAGCCCCCGTAGGTCCGGGCGTCGGCCGGTGCACACACGCGAGGCGCCCACCCCCTCACCCCGCGGGGGCGCCCCTCGTGCGTCCGGGTCCTCCCTCCTTATCCCGAGGTCTCCAGCTCGTTGTCGAGCAGGTCGAACAGCTCACCGGCGGTCGCGTCCCTCAGGTCGCGCTCCGCGCCGTCCTCGTCCGCGGGCCGGTGGATCTCGGTCCACCGGGAGGCCAGGGCGCGCAAACGCGTGCCGATCCTGGCGTACTCGGCCTCGTCCGGCGTCGCCGCCGCCAGCGCGGACTCCAGCTTCGCCAGCTCCGCCTCCAGGGACGGCGCGGAGTCCTCACCCGCCAGCTCGGCGCGGAGGTACCCGGCGATCGCCGCCGGGGTCGGATAGTCGAAGACGAGCGTCGTGGGCAGGCGCCAGCCGGCCACGGCGGAGAGCCGGTTGCGCAGCTCCAGTGCCGCCAGGGAGTCGAGGCCCAGCTCCAGGAACCCCTTGTCCGGTCCGACGGACTCCGGTCCCCCGTGTCCGAGGACCGCGGCGACGTGCGTGCGCACGAGCGTGAGCAGCGCGCGGTCCCGCTCGGCTCCGGACGTGCCCGCCAGCAGCTGCTCCAGTGTCTGACCGCCGGTGGCGGCGCCGCCCGCCGCGGCCGCCCGCCGTACCGGGACGCGGACCAGCTCGCGGAAGAGCGGCGGCAGCGCCTCGCCCTGCGCCCGCAGGCCCGCCGTGTCGAGCCGGGCCGGGACCAGGACCGCATCACCGGTCGCGGTGGCGGCGTCGAACAGCGCCAGGCCCTCCTCGCGGGGCAGCGGGGCGATGCCGGAGCGGGCCATCCGCGCCGTGTCGGCGCCGTTCAGCGTGCCGCCCATGCCGGCTCCGGCCCACAGGCCCCACGCCAGCGACGTCGCCGCCAGGCCCCGAGCCCGCCGGTGCACCGCCAACGCGTCCAGGAACGCGTTACCCGCCGCGTAGTTGCCCTGCCCCGCCGCGCCCAGCACCCCCGCCACCGACGAGAACACCACGAACGCCCGCACATCCCCGGCCAGCTCGTGCAGATGCCAGGCCGCATCCACCTTCGGCCGCAGCACCCGCGCCATCCGCTCCGGCGTCAAAGACGACACGACCCCGTCGTCCAGCACCCCGGCCGCATGCACCACCGCGGCCAGATCCCCCACCCCCGCCAGCAGACCCGCCAGCGCCTCCCGATCGGCCACGTCACAGGCGGCGACCTCCACCTCGGCGCCCAGCGCGACGAGCTCATCGCGCAGCTCGGCCGCGCCCGGCGCCCCGATCCCGCGCCGGCTGGTCAGCAGCAGACGGCGCACCCCGTGCCCGGCCACCAGGTGCCGGGCCACCACCGCGCCCAGACCACCCGTGCCACCGGTCACCAGCACCGTGCCCTCGACCGGCCACGGCGAGCCCGCCTCCTGCCCGGCCCGCGGCGCCTCTTCCTGCCCGGCCTGCGCAACCTCGGCGCGCACCAGACGGGGTACCAGGACCGCCCCGCCACGCACCGCCAGCTCACGCTCCCCGGCCACGACCGCCGGCAGCAGTCCGGCGGGCAGCGCCGATCCGTCCGCTGTGCCGTCCGCCGCTCCGGTGCCGTCCGCACCGGCGGACGGTGCCGGGGCCTCCAGGTCCACCAGCGTGAAGCGGCCTGGGTTCTCCTCCTGCGCCGAGCGCACCAGGCCCCACACCGCCGCACCCGCCAGGTCGGCGACGTCCTCACCCGAGGCCGAGACCGCGCCCCGGGTCACCACCACCAGCCGCGAGGCCGCGAACCGCTCCTCGGCCAGCCACTCCTGCACCAGCCCCAGCACCCGGTCCGTCGCCGCGCGCGCCGCGCCCGGCACGTCCGGGGCGGGACCGGCGGGGACGGAGACGAGCACCGTCTCCGGGACCTCCTCGATCCCGGCCGGATCCCGGTGGACCGCCGTCACCCCGGGCAGCGCGGCCAGGCCGAACACGTCCTCGCCGAGGAGCGCGCACGACCCGGCGGTCTGCACGGCGGTGGTCGAGGACCGCCACTCCACCCGGTACAGCGAGTCCGCCCTGCCCGAGGCCCGGAGCCGCTCGGCGGCCACCGGCCGCGAGACCAGCGAACCCACCGACGCCACCGGCGCGCCGGAGCCGTCGAAGACGTCCAGCGCCAGCGTGTCCTGCCCCGCCGGGACGATCCGCACCCGCAGGGACGACGCGCCCGTGCCGTGCAGCGCGACGCCGTTCCAGGCGAAGGGCAGGAGCGTGTCCTCCTGCTCCTCCCCGGCGAGCAGGTCCGCGTGGAGGGCGGCGTCCAGCAGGGCCGGGTGCAGCCCGAACCCGTCCGCCTCGGTGTCCTCCGGCAGCGCCACCTCGGCGAAGATCTCCTCGTCCCGCCGCCAGACCGCCTTCAGTCCCTGGAAGACCGGGCCGTAGACGTAGCCCTGCTCCGCCAGCCGCCCGTACGCGCCGTCGACGTCCACCGGCACCGCCCCGGCGGGCGGCCACTCGGCCTGCGCGGACGGGGCGTCCGGGACGGTCCCGGACAGGATGCCCCGCGCGTGCCGGGTCCACGGCTCCTCGGGGGACGCACCGGCCGGGCGGGAGTGCACCTCGACCTGCCGCCGGCCCTGCCCGTCCTCGGCTCCGACCTCGACCTGCACGGTGACCCGTCCCCGCTCGGGGAGGATCAGCGGCGCCTCCAGCGTCAGCTCCTCCAGCAGGGGGCAGCCGATCTCGTCGCCGGCGCGGATCGCCAGCTCCACGAAGGCGGTGCCGGGCAGCAGCACGGAACCGAGCACGTCGTGGTCGGCCAGCCAGGGGTGGGTGTCGACGGAGACGCCGCCGGTCATCACCACGCCGCCCGATCCGGGGAGGGTGACCACGGCCGAGAGCAGCGGGTGGTCGGCCGCGACCAGCCCGGAGGCGGTCACATCGGCCTTCAGGATGGGTGCGTCCTGCCAGTAGCGCTTGCGCTGGAAGGCGTAGGTCGGCAGCTCCACCCGGCGCGCCCCCGACCCGGCGAACACCACCGCCCAGTCCACCTCGGCACCGGAGGCGTACAACCGCCCCAGACCCGCCAGCAACTCCCGCGCCTCGTCCCGCTCCCGCCGCAGCACCGGCACCAGCAGCGCCTCACCGCTCAGGCACTCGGCGCCCATCGCCGACAGCACCGCGTCCGGCCCCAACTCCACGAACCGCGACACGCCCTGGCCCTCCAGGAAGCGGATCCCGTCGGCGAACCGTACGGCCTCGCGCACATGCCGCACCCAGTACTCGGCGGTGAACTCCTCGACCACGGCTCCGGTGA
>NZ_BAAAUT010000096.1:0-16182 GCF_039534085.1 Planomonospora alba | reverse complement strand
GCACCCCCCAGGACTCGACCAGCCGGAACAGCGCCACCTCGACCGCGAACAGCGCCGCCTGCGTGTAGGCGGTCTGGCCCAGCGCGGCGGCGTCGTCGAGCACCTCGGCCAGCGGCCGCTCCAGCAGCGGATCCAGCTCCGCGGCGACCGCGTCGAACGCCTGCGCGAACACCGGGAACGCCGCGTGCAGGCCCCGGCCCATCCCGGCGCGCTGGCTGCCCTGCCCGGTGAACAGGAACGCCGTCAACCCCTCACCGACCGCCCCCGCGACCACCCCCGCGGGCACCTCACCGGCCGCCAGACCCGCCAGCGCCTCCAACGCCCCCTGCCGGTCCCCGACCGGCACCACCGCCCGGTGCTCCAGCGCCGCCCGCGTCGTCACCAGCGAGAACGCCACGTCCCGCACGTCCAGCTCCGGCCGCGCGGCCACATACTCCCGCAGCCGCTCCGCCTGCGCCCGCAACGCCTGCGCGCTCCGGCCCGAGACCACCCACGGCACCGGTGCGTCCACCGGCAGCCCTCCGGCCGGCCGCTCCTGCGCCGCGGGGTCCTCGGGGGCCTCGGGCGCCTCCTCCACGATCACGTGCGCGTTGGTGCCGCTGATCCCGAACGACGAGACACCCGCCCGGCGCGGACGGTCGCTGCGCGGCCACTCCACCGCCTCGGTCAGCAGCCGCACGTCCCCGGCCGACCAGTCCACCTGCGGGGACGGCTCGTCCACGTGCAGCGTCTTCGGCAGCACGCCGTGCCGCATCGCCTGGACCATCTTGATCACACCGCCGACGCCGGCCGCCGCCTGGGTGTGCCCGAGGTTCGACTTCAGCGAGCCGAGCCGGAGCGGCTCGTCCCGGTCCTGGCCGTAGACCGCGATCAGCGCCTGCGCCTCGATCGGGTCGCCGAGCGTCGTGCCGGTGCCGTGCGCCTCGACGGCGTCGATGTCGGCGGGGACGAGTCCCGCGTTCGCCAGCGCCTGGCGGATGACCCGCTGCTGGGCGGGGCCGTTGGGGGCGGTCAGGCCGCTGGAGGCGCCGTCCTGGTTGACCGCCGAACCGCGCACCACCGCCAGCACCCGGTGCCCGTTGCGCCGGGCGTCCGACAGGCGCTCCAGCACCAGCACGCCGACGCCCTCGCCCCAGCCGGTGCCGTCGGCGGCGGCCGCGAACGACTTGCAGCGGCCGTCGGCGGCCAGGCCGCGCTCCCGGCTGAAGTCGATGAACGTCTCGGGCGTGGCCATCACGGTCACGCCGCCGGCCAGCGCGAGCGTGCACTCGCCCTGCCGCAGCGCCTGCATCGCCCAGTGCATCGCCACCAGCGACGACGAGCACGCCGTGTCCACCGTCACCGCCGGGCCCTCCAGGCCGAGGGTGTAGGCCACCCGGCCCGAGACGATGGCGCCCGTGCCGGCACTGCCCGCGTAGTCGTGGTACATCACCCCGGCGAACACGCCGGTCGGGCTGCCCTTCAGCGTGCCCGGATCCACCCCGGCGCTCTCCAGCGCCTCCCAGGACGCCTCCAGCAACAGCCGCTGCTGCGGGTCCATCACCAGCGCCTCACGCGGCGAGATACCGAAGAAGGCCGGGTCGAACTCCGCTGCGTCGTACAGGAAGCCGCCCTCGCGGGCGTAGGTCCTGCCCGGTGTGCCCGGCTCGGGGTCGTAGATGCCCTCGACGTCCCAGCCCCGGTCGGCCGGGAATTCCCCCACGGCGTCCGTTCCCGCGGCCACCAGGTTCCACAGGTCCTCCGGCGAGGAGACCCCTCCGGGGTAGCGGCACGCCATTCCCACGATCGCGATCGGCTCGCTGTTGCGCTGCTCGACCTCGCTCAGCCTTTTCCGCGCGGTGCGCAGGTCAGCGGTCGCGCGCTTGAGGTAGTCAAGAAGTTTCTGCTCGTTGTCCATGTGCGTCGCCCCACTGAACCCACGGATTCCGGCGATTCATCCCCATCGCCGATGGAATCCACGATCCAAATTGAAGGTGCGGGGAAACCGCACCAGAACATCGATATGTGGCTATACGCTATGAAAGGCGTATATGCCGATAAACCCCTAGCGACCCCTGAGCGCCGGTAGTTCACCACCGGAGGCGTCGAATCTCCGCTGCACGTAGGAGAGCGCGTCCAGCAGCCCGGACGAGGTCATGCCTCCCGGGCGGACCCCCTCCACGACGTGCGCGAGGGGCAGCGACCCGATGTCGGCCCACTGCAGCCGGCCCTCCGCGTCGATGCGGCTGCGGGTCCTGCCCCGGTTGTCCGGGTGCACGCAGTAGGGGATGTCCAGGTAGCCGTGGCTGAAGGCGCGCAGCAGCGCCCGCCCGACGTCCGCGTCCAGGTCCAGCACGGCCTCCACGAGCGCCCGCGCCTCCAGGTAGGTGGGCGTGTCCTCGGTGAGGGCCGGCCCGCGGGCCGGGCGCGCGGCGGCGGCCACCGCGGCGGCGTGCTCCAGCGCGGCGACGTTCTCCGCCACGGTGGGGATGCGGTGCGCCTCCGCGACCGTCTTGACGATCAGCCGCTCCGAGCTCGTGGCGACGGCCAGCTCCGCCGCCCGGCCCAGCAGGTGGTGGGCCCCCTCCGGGGTCACCGGGTAGACGCCCATGTAGGCGTAGATCACGACGTGCCACTCCACCTCGGGCAGCAGCTCCGCGCAGAGCCGCCGCAGCGCGAAGACCGCCTCCCGGTCCTGCTCGGCGTTCGTCTGCTGGGCGTAGCTGACCGAGATGCTGCGCAGGCCGTACATGCGGAAGAACAGCGCCTCCAGCACGCTGATGGCCACCAGCTGGCTCGGCGGGCACAGCTGCCCGAGCATGCAGCCGCCGAAGGTCTCCAGGTGCGGCTCCCGCCCGGCGTCGCGGAGCCGGGCGAACAGTTCGCAGCACCGCGCCCAGTTGCGCACCGACTCGGCCAGGGGCACCCGCCCGTACGGCAGGCAGTAGGAGACCGGTCCGCCCTCGGTCGCGTCGAGACCCGCCTCGATGAGCGCGGCGAAGATGGCCAGCGGGGTCGCCGAGCCGTGGCGGACCTGGACCGGGAAGTCGTCCCCCCGGATCCCGTCGAGCATCAGCCCGGTGGTCTGCGGCCCGTGGTTCACGATCGGATAACCGTTGAGCCGCAGGCCCGCCGCGAGCGCCCGCCGGGCCGCCTCGTGGTCCCCCACCCGGGTGTAGCTGTCGAGGGTGAGGGTGCCGACCGTGGTCGCCGCCGCCTCCTTCGTCGCCATCAGCCCCGAGCGCATCTCCCCCGGGTCGCTGAAACCCATGCGCGGCTGCACGACGAGGTTCCCGGCCGCGTGCGCGTCCAGCACGAAGCCGCCGAACCCCCTGCGGCGCCTGCGGGCCGGCGCCCGCCCGCCGGCGGGCGCGAGCCCGCTCACGGCAGCGCCCCCTGCACGGCCCCCTGTGGGGTCCCCTGCGCGGACCCCTGCGCGCCCAGCACCTCCTGCGCCCCCCGCGCCGACGCCCCGACCCGGCGCGGCAGCGACTCGGCGAAGCTGCGGAACGCCCGCGTGCCCGCGCCGTCCTCGACGACCATGTCGAATCCGGCCGCCAGCAGTTCCTCGACGTACCGGGCGTTCCCCGCGCCGGCGACGCCCAGCTTCCCGCCGATCACCACGGGGATGTCGGCGAGCGGCTCACGGGACCGCAGCTCCCGGATGACCCGGAGCCCCTCCTGGTGGCCGTGGCCGTTGACGCTGCTGATCACGACCAGGTCGGGCCGGCGCGCGCCGCACTCCTCCAGGAGCAGCTCGTCGGGGACGCAGGGCCCCAGGTTGACCACGTCGTAGCCGAGCTCCTCCAGGAAGAGCTGGAGGAAGACCAGGTTCCAGGTGTGCGCGTCGGAGGCGAGGCTGGTGACGATCACCGTCCGGCCGTTCCCCCCGGGGACCGCATCCGCCGTCCGGCCGTTCCTCCCGGGGACCGCGTCCGCCGTCACCGGCACGACCGCGTCCCCCACCCGGACGGCCGGCTCCGCGGGCCCGCTCATCCCGCGGCGACCGCCCCGTAGGCCCGCTGGTGCTCCAGCCGCGACACGGACACGATCTCACCCCCGCGCACGGTGATCTCGGTCGGCGCGGGCCGGCCGAGGAACATCAGCAGGCTGGAGGTGACCCCGTAGGCGCCCGCGTTGGGCACGGCCACGATGTCGCCGATCTTCAGCGGCGGGACCTTGATCTCCCGGCCGATGACGTCGCCGGGCGTGCAGAGCGGGCCGACGAGGCTCGCCGTCTCCTCCGCGTCGCCGGCCGGGTGGGTGAGCCGTACGGCGGGCGGGAGCAGCCGGCCGAGGCCGGACATGCCGCCGAAGGTGTTGATCCCCGCGTCCAGGATGACGAACTTCCGGCCGCGGCTCTCCTTGATGTTGACCACCTCGGCCAGCAGCTCGCCGCAGTCGCCCGCCAGGTAGCGGCCGGACTCGCAGGCGAACTCGGGGGTGCCCTCGCGCCAGCGCGGGAAGTGCGTGTCGAGCGCGGCCTCCAGCTCGGTGCGGAGCTTGGTGTAGCGGGGGCGCTGTCCGGGCACCGCGTAGGGCGCGGAGAACCCGCCGCCGATGTCCACGAAGTCCATCGGCACGCCGATCTCCTCCTGGAGGCGGGCGGCCACCGCGATGGTGTTCTGGAACTCGGCGATGAGGCTGTCCTCGTCGCGGGCGTTGCTCAGCGGGAACAGGTGGGCCCCGGCGATCCGGGTGCCCGGCACGCCGGTCAGCTCGGGCAGGACGGTGGCGAGCGTCTCGCTGTCGATGCCGAACTGCGAGGGGGTGCCGGTCATGCGGATGCTCGTGGTGGCGCTCGCCGAGACGCTGTTGATGCGGAGCAGGCAGTCGGCGACGACGCCGTGCGCGCTCGCCACGGACCCGATCCGCCGCAGGTCCGTCACGGACTCGACGGAGAACGTGCGCACGCCCTTGGCGATGGCCTCGTGCAGTTCGCCGGTGGTCTTGCCGGGCCCGGTGTAGAGGCAGTCGGCGCCGGAGAAGCCCGCCGCCAGCGCGACGGCCAGCTCGCCGGTGGAGCTGATCTCGGCCCGGCAGGCGCGCCCGCCGCCCTCCCGCATCGCCCGCACCACCTCCGGGTGCGGATTGGCCTTGATCGCGTAGAAGAGCGCGAACTCCTCCGGGAGGGAGGCGAACAGGTCGCGCCGCGCGGCCTGGACCCGGTCCAGGTCGTAGACGTACAGCGGCGTCCCGTAGCGGGCGGCGAGTTCGGCGTGGGCGGTCATCGGGTGCTCCCCTCGAAGAGCGCGGCCAGGGAGGCCCGCTCGTTCTTGCCGTGCAGTGTGAGCGGCAGGTCGGTGACGGTACGGCAGAGCGCGGGCACCTTGGCCGGCTCCAGGCGGCGGGCCAGCTCCCGCAGCACGACGTGCGGCTCCAGCTCGGTCTCCACGCAGAGCGCGAGGTCGCGGTCCGCGGTCGGGGGCAGCACCGCGGCGGCCCGCACCCCGGGCAGGTCCATCGCGGCGGCCTCGATCTCGATCGTGCTCATCCGGATGCCCTTGCGCTTGAACATGTCGTCGCGGCGGCCCTCGAAGTACAGGTAGCCGTCGGCGTCGAGGGAGCCGTAGTCGCCGGTGTGCAGCCGCGTCTCCCCCGTGGCGGGGTCGCGGCGGAACGTGCGGGCGGTCACCTCGGGAGCCCGCCAGTAGCCGGGCATCACGTGCGGGCCGGTGACGACGATCTCGCCGACCTGCCCCGGCGGCAGCTCCCGGCCGTCCTCGCCGAGGATCAGCACGCGGGTGCCCGGCAGCGGGCGGCCGACGGCGTCGGGGCGCTCGCGGTCCTCCTCCGGCGGCATGACCGAGATGCGCTTGCACTCGGTCTGGCCGAACTGGCGGACCACCCGGACGCCGGGGAAGGCCGCACGCAGCGCCTCGATCGTGGCGGGCGGCAGGGCGGCGCCGGTGTTGGTGAACATGCGCACCGGGGGCGGCGCCCCGGTCTCCCGCCGCGCGAGCGTGGCGATCATCGCGGCCAGCGACGGCACGATGGGGACCACGGTCGCGCCGGTCTCGCGCATCCGGCGGAGCAGGACCAGGTCGGACTCGGCGTCGGCGAGGACGATCTCGCAGCGGGCCGCGCAGGTCATCAGCACCTTGTACAGGCCGTAGTCCCAGGAGAGCGGGAACCGGCAGAAGACGACGTCGTCGGCGCGGTAGCCGAGCTCCCCGACGAGCGCGCGGGTCGCGAACACGACCTGCGCGTGCGGGCAGACGACCGCCTTCGGCGCGGCGGTGCTCCCGGAGGTGTAGATCAGCACGGCGACGTCGTCGGGCCGGACCCCGTCCGGTGCGGGGGCGCTCCCCTCCCGCGCCCCCTGCCCGGCGGCCCGCTCGACCTCGGTCCAGACGGAGCCCAGGTCGTGCACCGGGGCGGAGGTCAGCCCCGCCAGCACGCCGGTCCGCTCGCCCGTCGTGATGACGAGCGCCGGCTCGGCGTTGCCGATGACCGCGCCGAGGTGGAACTCCTTCATCGCCGGGTTGACCGGCACGAAGACCGCCCCGATCCGGGAGGCCCCGTAGAACAGGGCGACCGTCTCCCGGATGCTGGGCAGCTGGACCAGGACGCGGTCGCCGCGCCCGACGCCCCGCGCGGCGAGCCAGGCGGCGGCCGCCCGGCTCAGCTCGCCGAGCCGGGCGTAGGTCCACACGCCCGCCGCGTCGCGCACCGCGTGCGCGTCGGGCGCGTCGGCCACGGCCTCGTCCAAGAGAGAGTGGATAAGTGCGCCCGGCCGTACGCCGGGTCCGGGATTCGCGTGGATCACGCCCATCGAGCTCTCCGCAGCCTCGAGGAAAGGACAACGACCGGGGGCCTGAAAGTGGAAATATCCCCTTTAAAAGGCTAGGCGGCCGTGTCCTCGCGCAATACCCCTATGCACCCCACTGAGTTTTCCGCGACCCGCGGCCGGCCCCGTGGAGGCCCTCGGCCCGCGCTCCCGGAAACGGCCTAGGAGGCGTTTCCCGCGAGTTCCGCGGCGCGCGCCCGGAGCACCGAGCGGTCGATTTTCCGGTTGGGGTTCAGCGGCATTTCCGGCAGCCGGAGGAAACGCCGGGGGATCATCTGCTCGGGCAGGACCGCGCGCAGCTCCTTGGCCAGCTGGGCGGGCGGCGCCCCGGCGCCGGTGTAGAAGGCGTACAGCTCCAGGCCGCCCGCGGCGGGCGCGCCCACCGCCACCGCCTCCTCCACGCCCGAGCAGGACCGCAGCGCGTGCTCGATCTCCGCCAGCTCGATCCGCAGGCCCTGCACCTGCACCTGCGAGTCCAGCCGCCCGAGGTAGGCCAGCTCGCCCTCCCCGGTCCGGCGCACCCGGTCCCCGGTCCGGTACCACAGCCGCGACCCGCGCCGCAGGAACCGCCCCTCGTTGTCGGCCGGGTCGAGGTAGCCGGGGGTCATCTGCGGCCCGCTGATGCACAGCTCGCCCTCGGTCTCCGCCTCGCCGCCGTCGTCGCCGAGGAGGAAGTGCTCGTGCCCGTCGTGGACCCGGCCGATGGGCACCACGCCGTTGGCGGCCAGGCGCGGGGTCAGCTCCGCCGACCAGCGGTGCCCGCTGACGGTGATGGTCAGCTCGGTCGGGCCGTACAGGTTCTCCACGACCGAGCCGGGCGCGGCCCGCTCCCAGTCCGCGGCGTCCTCGCAGCGCAGCGCCTCGCCCGCGAAGAAGCTCCAGCGCAGGCCCGGGAAGGCGCCCTCGCGCAGCCCGCCCGTCCGGCGGATCAGCGAGACGGCGCTCGGCGTGGAGAACCAGACCGTCACGCCCTGCTCGGCGCAGAAGGCCGGCATGTCCCGGTAGGCGCCCGGCGGGACGGCCACCACGGTGGCGCCCGCGCCCCAGGCGCAGAACAGGTCGAACATCGCGCAGTCGAAGTTCAGGTCGAAGACCTGCGTGAAGACGTCGTCGGGGGTGAAGTCGTAGCGGGCGTCCAGCAGCCGGAAGTAGTGGCCGGTGTTGCCGTGGGTGATGGTCACGCCCTTGGGCCGGCCGGTCGAGCCGGAGGTGAACAGGACGTAGGCGATGCCCGCCGGGCCCACCGGCCGGGGCTCGGCGAGGGCGTGCCGGTCCTCCACGGCGATCGGCGTCCAGGTGACGCCCTCCCCCGGGCCGCCGCCGGGCGCCAGCACCGGCAGGTCGCCGCCGGCGCCCAGCAGCTCGGGCAGGACCGCGCACCCGCGCTCGTCGGCGATGACCGCCGCGACGCCGGCCGCGTCGGCCATCGCGCGCAGGCGGGCGGCGGGGAAGGCCGGCTGGAGCGGCACCACGGTGGCCCCGGCGTACAGCCCGGCCAGGATCCCCACGTAGGCGTGGACGCTCTTGGCCGCGAGCACCCCGACGGCCTTCGGCGGGACCGGGCCGTGCTCCAGCAGCGCCCCGGCCCAGCGCAGCGCCAGCCGGTGCGCCTCGGCGTAGGTGATCTCGTCGGCGCCGACCCGGACCGCGGCCCGGTCCGGGGACAGGGCGAGACCCCGCAGGAAACGCCCGTGCAGTGCGTGCTCGAATTTTCCGGACACAATTGCTCCTCGCGATTAAGGGGTTTATCTGGGGTACCCGGGGCGCCCCTTCCCGATTAAATTCACCGATAAATTGGAAAGATGGGAGCCATTCATCATGTGGGACCAGCAGTTCGAGGAGATCCTCCGTCCGCACCTGCCGTTCCTCCCGGCCGACGAGAAGCTCGACCCCGACACCGGGCTCCGCGATTTCGGGCTCGACTCGCTCGGGATGGTGGAGCTGCTCGCGACCCTGGAGAGCGTGTACGACGTGCGTTTCCGGGACGACGCGCTGACCCTGGACACGTTCGCCACCCCGGGCCTGCTGTGGAGCGCGCTGTCGGCGGTCCGCGAGCCGGTCGCCTGACCGGCCCGCGGACCGGCGGCTAGGCGGCCCCGGTTCCGGCCCCCGCCCCCGCCCGGGGGCGGGGCCGGGGCCGGGGCCGCAGTGCGGTGCGGGGGTTGACCGGCACGACCTCGAAGTTCCTGCGGGTGCAGCCGACCCGGCCGAAGAGGCTGTCCGGGCCGGCGACGTACACCGTGCCCACGCCCCGGGCCTTGAGCGAGCCGACCACGTCGGGCCAGCGCAGCGGGCGGACGAACCCCTCCAGGAGCATGGTCCGCATGCCCTCGGCGGTGGTCACCAGCGACCCGTCCTGGTCGGCGACGACGGGGACCGCCGGGTCGGCGAACTCCAGCCGCCCCACCACCTCGTCCTCGGCCTTGCGGCGCAGCGCGCCGAAGGCCGCCGAGTGCATCGGCGGGCGCATCGTGTACAGCGACATGGCGCCGATGCCGCGCAGCCGCCGCTCCAGCCATTCGAGGTTGCGCTCGCGCAGCGAGACCATGAAGAAGTCGTCGTCGACGTAGCACGAGATGTCGTGCCACTCGCCGCGCTCCTCCAGGTCGGCCAGGATCTCGGCGAGCTCGCCGGCCGGGGCCCGCACGAACGAGTGCGTCACCACGTCGGTGTGCTCGACGGCGAAGTACTCCTCCAGGCAGCGGGCCAGCTCCGCGGTCATCCACACGGCGTCGTCGAACGGCAGCGCGCCGGTGTAGGCGATCGCGGACTTCTCCCCGAAGCTGGCCCCGGTGCACAGCTGCGGCCGGACGCCGAGGGTGTGCTCGGCCCACTGCGCCAGGGCGACGCAGTTGACGAGGAAGGCGACCTGCGCGTACACGCTGTAGTCGCCCTCCGTCTCGCGGAACCGGTCGACCAGGGAGTAGCCGAGCCGCGCGTCGGCGGCGGCCACCAGCCGCCGCGCGAACGGGTTGATCACCATGAAGCGGCCGACGTCCTCGAACCGGGACGGTCCCATGCCGGGGAAGACGAAGGCGCTCGCCGCGCCGGCTCCGCCCTCCCCGGAGCCGCCGCCCGGCCCGGCCTGCGCCGTACCGCCCGCCGCCGGAGTCGCCGCGGGCCCGCTCACCGGGCCACGCTCCCCGCGCTCCCGGAGGCCGCCAGGCCGTTCCGGCCCGCCACCGCACCCGCCGGATCCGCCAGTCCCGCCAGGAACTCCGTCATGACCTCGGTGAAGCGCTCGGGCTCCTCCAGGTGGGGCGTGTGGCTGGAGTCCTCGAAGACCACCCAGCGGGCGCCGGCGATGCCGTCCTGGAAGGGCTGCACCGTGGCGGGGGTCGCCTCGTCGTGGCGACCGGAGATGATCAGGGTCGGCACGTCGATGTCCGCCAGGCGGTCCTCCACCCCCCAGTCCTTCAGGGTGCCGATGACGTGGAACTCCGTCGGCCCGTTCATGGTGTGGTAGACGGTCGGGTCGTGGTGGATCTCCATGAAGGAGGCGAAGAAGTCCCGCGGCCACGGGTCCACCCGGCACACGTGCTTGTCGTAGAAGACGCGCATCGCCGCGAAGTACTCGTCGGTGTCGGTCGTCCCGGCCTCCTCGTGCCGGCGCAGCGTCTCGTCCACCCCCGGCGGCAGCTGCGCGCGCAGCACCTTCATCTCCCGCAGCCAGAGCGGGTAGGACGCCGGCGAGTTCGCGATCACCAGCCCGCGCAGCCCGGCCGGCCGGCCGGCGGCGTGCTCGGCGGCGAGCATGCCGCCCCAGGAGTGGCCGTAGAGCACGTAGCCGTCGTCGATCCCCAGCCGCCGGAGCAGGTTGTCCAGCTCGTCGAGGAAGAGCCGCACGGTCCAGAAGTCGGCCCCCTTGTCCGGCAGCCGGGTGGAGCCGCCGTTGCCGAGCTGGTCGTAGTGGACGACGGGGTGGCCGGATGCCTCGGCGAGGGAGGCCATGGCCAGCAGGTAGTCGTGGGTGCTGCCGGGGCCGCCGTGCGCGACCACCAGCGGCGGCAGGCCGGAGCCCAGGTCGCCGGTGACCCGGTACCAGGTCTTGTAGGCGCCGAAGGGGACGGTCCCCCGGGCGCTGGGGGCTGGAGGCATCTCACTCACCTGTCCGTACGTTGACGTTGCGCAGGAGGGGGACGGCCAGGACGGCCGTGATGATCACGACGCCCGCCGCGGCCAGGGCCGAGGCGTGCATGCCGGCGGTGAATGCCTCCCGGGCCGTGTCCAGGAGCTGCGCGCCGGTCTCGCCGGGCAGGCCGGCGGCCGTCTCGGCCGCGCCGCCCAGCGTGTCGCGGGCCGCCTCCGCGGCCTGCGGCGGCAGGCCGGCGGGCAGGCCGTCCTCGACCCGCGCGCGGTAGACCGCGGTGCCGACGCTGCCGAGGATCGCGATGCCGAGCGCGCCGCCGAGCTCGGTGCCGGTCTCCGACAGGCCGGAGGCGACGCCCGCCCGCTCGGGCGGGGCGGCCGACAGGATCATGTCGGAGGCCAGCGTGATGACCATGCCGAGGCCGAGCGTCATCACCGCGGAACCGGTGACGATCATGCCCGGTCCGGAGTCGGCCTGGGCCTGGGTGATGATCGCGAAACCGGCCGCGGCGATGACCAGGCCGGCCCCGACGACGTAGGCGTGCTTGACCGAGCGCACCAGCGCGGGCGCGGCGGTGGCGGCGACGACCATGCCGATCACCGAGACCATCGACCACAGCGCCGCGGTGAACGGCCGCATGCCGAGCACCAGCTGGAGGTACTGCGCGGCGAACAGGCCGGAGCCGACCATGGCGAAGAGCGCGAAGGTGTTGACCGCCAGCGACATGCCGAACGCGCGGTCGCGGAAGAGCGTGCGGTCGACCAGCGCGCCGGGGCGCTTCTGCCGGGCCCAGAACACCGCGCCCGCGACCAGGCCGAGGCCGATCGAGGCGGCCACGATCCAGTCGAAGCCGTCCTCGGCCAGCCGCTTGACGCCGTAGATGGCCGCGAGCATCGTCACCAGCGACAGCACCGCGCTGACCAGGTCGAAGCGGCTGGCGCCCGGGTCGCGGTACTCCGGCAGCAGCAGCGGCGCGCACACCAGCAGCAGCACCATCACCGGGACGTTGATCAGGAAGACCGAGCCCCACCAGAAGCGCTCCAGCAGGAAGCCTCCGATGATCGGCCCGACCATGGCGCCGCCGCCGAAGGCGGCCGTCCACGCGCCGATGGCCGCGGTGCGCTGCTGCGGGTCGTGGAACATGTTGCGGATCAGGGAGAGCGTCGACGGCGCCAGCGTGGCGGCGGCCAGGCCCATCAGCACGCGGGCGCCGATCAGCAGCTCCGGCGTGTCGGCGTAGGCCGCCAGCAGCGAGGCCGCGCCGAACGCGACGGCCCCGACCATCAGCAGCAGGCGGCGGCCGATCCGGTCGCCCAGGGCGCCCATCGTGATGAGCAGCCCGGCCATCAGAAACCCGTAGGCGTCCAGGATCCACAGCAGCTGGGAGCCGGTGGGCCTCAGGTCCGCACTGAAGAACGGCGTCGCCAGGAACAGGACGGTGTTGTCCATGGAGACGATCAGGGCGGGGAGGAGGAGCACGGCCAGGCCGGTCCACTCCCGCCGTCCGGCCTTCAATGTCGTGCTTTCAGTCATCGTTACCTCGCTTCTGCACGGTTTCTTCGAGCCGCCCGACGACGTCTCGGGGGCTCGGGGTCGCCAGCATCTCCTGCTGGACGCGGGTCGCGTTCTCACGGAACGACGGCTCGTCCAGCAGCCGGTAGAGCTCGCTCTTCAGCAGGTCTGCGGAGAGCGACGCGGGATCGATCACGGTTCCCGCGCCGGTCGAGGCCAGGGCGGCGGCGTAGACCGGCTCGCCCCAGATGTTGCTCGGCACGATGAGCTGCGGCACTCCGTGGACCAGCGCGGTGCCCAGCGTGCCCGCGCCGCCGTGGTGGATGATCGCCGCGCAGGTGGGGGCGAGCGCGTTCAGCGGGACGAAGTCGAAGAGCCGGACGTTGTCGGGGACCGCGGCGCCGGGCGCCAGCCGGTCCGCGCCGACGGTGGCGATCACCTCGACGTCGAGCGCCGCCACCGCGTCCAGCAGGTCGGAGGTGGAGACACCGCCCCCGCCCTCGTGCACGCCGAAGGCGCTGCCCGTCACGCCGAGCGTGAGGCAGACGCGGGGGCGGTGGGGCTCGCGCAGCAGCCAGTTCGGGATCACCGCGGCGCCGTTGTAGGGCACGTAGCGCATCGGGACGCGCGGCACGGCGAGCGGGAAGCGCGTCCAGGACGGCAGCGGGTCGACGGTCACCTCGCCGGTCACCGCGGTCTCGTCGAAGGCGGCGCCGTACCGGGCCAGCTTGCGGGTCAGGTAGGCGGTCAGCGGGTCGTCCCCCCCGCCTCCCTGCGCGCGCAGCAGGTCGCGCATCCGGACCCAGTGGTCCTGGACCACGAGCACGCGCGCGTGCGCCGCGCCGGCCGCCCTGGCCGCCACCGGGCCGGCGTAGGTGAGCGAGTCCCAGACCACCAGGTCCGGCCGCCAGGCGCGGGCGAACTCCACCAGGTCGTCGGTCATCGCGTCGTCGGTCAGGTACTCGCAGACGACGGAGGTGTAGGCGTCGAGGGCGCCGCGCACGTACTCGGGGGTCAGCACCTCGGGGCGCGTCTCGGCGATGTCGTGGCCGAGGCCGTAGGGCGACGTCCCGTCACCCATCGCCGCGCCGTCGGATTTGGCCATCTCCTCTCCGACCGCCACCGCGGTCAGTCCCGTGCGGGTTATCGCCTCGGTGAGATTGGGCTGGCTGGCGACGCACACCTCGTGGCCGGCCGACCGGAGCGCCCAGGCCAGCGGGACCAGGTTGTTCAGGTGCGAGGTCGCCGCGAGGGTCGTTAAAAGGACGCGCATGAATCCTCCCGGTAGCGCGGACGGTGACAGCCACCGCTCAGAGGCTAGAAGTGCGGCGCCGCCGGGAGAACCCCTGTATCGGAAGTAAGGGGAGAAATAGGGGTTGAGCCGCCCGGCCCGCCGCTGGCATTTTCGATTGCGGGTGGACCGGTGAAAGGAAAACACATTATGACAATAATGGAAAGAAAAACCAGCCTGTGGATAAGGCGTTTCAATCCCGCGGAGGGGGCCCGCGCCCGGCTGGTCTGCTTTCCGCACGCCGGCGGGTCCGCGAGCTTCTACTTCCCGCTCGCCCAGACGATGCCGCCCTCGGTCGAGGTGGTGGCGGTGCAGTACCCGGGCCGGCAGGACCGCCGGCACGAGCGGCCCATCGACGACATCGCCGAGCTGGCCGACCGGATCGCCGGCGAGCTGGCCCCGTGGACGGACCTGCCGCTCGCGCTGTTCGGCCACAGCCTGGGCGCGACGCTCGCCTTCGAGGTCGCCCGCAGGCTGGAGCGCTCCGGCACCGTGCCGATCGGCCTGTTCGCCTCCGGGCGGCGCGCCCCCTCCCGGCACCGGGACGAGCGGGTGCACCAGGGCGACGACCGGGCCCTGCTGGCCCAGCTGAAGCGGCTCAACGGCACCGACGCGCAGGTCTTCGGCGACGAGGAGGTCGTCCGCATGATCCTGCCGGCGCTGCGCAGCGACTACCGGGCGGCCGAGACCTACCGCTACCGCCCCGGCCCCCGGCTGAGCTGCCCGGTCTACGCGCTGACCGGCGACGACGACGCGATGGTGACCGTCGAGGAGGCCTCCGCCTGGGGCGAGCACACCAGCGGCCCCTTCGAGCTGCGCGTCTACCCGGGCGGCCACTTCTTCCTGACCGCGCACGCGGCCTCCATCCGGGACCTCGTCTCCCACCACATCGGCGCGCACGCCGCGCACGCCCAGCACCTGTGAAGATTGGCGGAACACCATCCATGGAATCGCGCAAGCTCTCCGTCGAGGGCGCCTTCGAGTTCACCCCGCGGGTCTTCCCCGACGATCGGGGCGTGTTCGTCTCGCCGTACCAGGAGGCGGCCTTCGTCGAGGCCGTCGGCCACCCGCTCTTCCCGGTGGCGCAGAGCAACCACAGCAACTCCCGGCGCGGCGTGCTGCGCGGGATCCACTTCACCCTCACCCCGCCAGGCACCGCCAAGTACGTCCACTGCGCGCGCGGCCGGGCGATCGACATCATCGTCGACATCCGCGTCGGCTCACCGACGTTCGGCCGGTGGGACGCCGCCGTGCTCGACCCGCAGACGTTCCGCGCCATGTACTTCCCGCCCGGGGTCGGCCACGCCTTCCTCGCGCTGGAGGACGACACGGTGATGTCCTACATGCTCTCCGAGCGCTACGTCGCCGCCAACGAGCTGGCCCTGGACCCGTTCGACCCGGCGATCGGCCTGGAGCTCCCCGAGGGCATGGAGTTCGTCCAGTCCGAGCGGGACCGCGAGGCGCCCACCCTGGCGGAGGCGCGGGCCGCGGGCCTGCTGCCCGAGTACGCCACCTGCCTGAAGATCGAAGACTCCTTCCGGCGCGCGTGACGGGGGACGAGCAGATGCCTTCATCGCGCGTGGCGGTCCTGGGCGCGACCGGCTGCGTCGGGCGGCAGGTGTGCGCGGCGCTGGACCGCGCCGGGTACGGCGTGCTGGCGGTCGCCCGCACCCCCGCCCCCCACGTGTCCGCCTTCCCCTTCCTGGCCATGGACGTCGCGGCGGCCTCCCCGTCGAAGATCGCCGAGATCCTCGACGGGGAGGGCGTGGACGCGGTCGTCAACGCCACCGGCGGCTGGGCCCGGGAGGAGTCCGAGATGGCCTACGCCCACGTGCGCCTGGTCGAGCGGGTCGTCGAGGCCGCCGGTCTGGCGGCCCGCCCGCCGCGCCTGGTGCACCTGGGCACCATCCACGAGTACGGCCCGGTGCCGGAGGGCACGGTCATCGACGAGTCCGTCGAGCCGCGGCCCGTCACGCCGTACGCGCGCACGAAGCTGGCCGGCTCGCAGGCCGTGCTCGCGGCCGGGCACCTCGACGCGGTGGTGCTGCGGGCCGTCAACGTGTGCGGCCCGCACACCACGCAGGCGAGCTTCCTCGGCATGGTCGCGGCGAAGCTGCGCACGGCCACCCCGGCCGGGGGCGTGGAGCTGACCATCGCCGACGCCCGGCGCGACTACGTCGACGTGCGCGATCTCGCCGACGCGGTGGTCGCCGCCGTGGCGACCCCCGCCGCGCGCGGGGCGCTCAACATCGGCCGGGGCGTCGCCACCGGCATGCGCGAGCTGGTCGCCCTGCTGGTGGCCGCGGCCGGTCTCCCGCCCGAGGCGCTGCGCGAGCGCGACGCGCACGTGGAGAGCAAGGGCGGCGACTGGACGCTCGCCGACATCGCCCTCGCCGGGCGCGTGCTCGGCTGGCGGCCCCGGATCGGCATCGAGCAGTCGATCCGGGACATGTGGGCCTCCCTGGCCCCCCCCCCCCCCCCCCCCCCCCCCCCCCCCCCCCCCCCCCCCCCCCCCCCCCC
>NZ_BAAAUT010000095.1:0-17089 GCF_039534085.1 Planomonospora alba | reverse complement strand
GAGCACCGCCGGGCCGGGGCGCGCCCGGGTCGCCGCGGCCGCCGACGGGGAGGGCCGCGGCCGTGCCGGGCGGGCGGCCGCTCCCGGAGACGGTGCGGGAGGTGGCGCGGTGAGGATCCTGCTCTGGCACGTGCACGGCTCGTGGACCACGTCCTTCGTCCACGGCGAGCACGACTACCTGATCCCGCTCACCCCCGACCGGGGCCCCGACGGGCGCGGCCGGGCGCGCACCTTCCCCTGGCCGGACAGGGCGCGGGAGGTGCCCGCCGACCGGCTCCGCGGGGAGGAGGTGGACCTGGTCGTCCTGCAGCGCCCGCACGAGCTCGACCTGGCCGAGCGCTGGCTGGGCCGGCGCCCGGGCCGGGACGTGCCCGCCGTCTACGTCGAGCACAACACCCCCAAGGGCGAGGTCCCGGCCACCCGGCACCCGCTGGCCGACCGCGCCGACGTCCCGATCGTGCACGTGACGAACTTCAACGCCCTGTTCTGGGACAACGGCAGGGCCCCGGTCCGGATCATCGAGCACGGCGTGCTCGACCCCGGCCACCTGTACACCGGCGAGCTGCCCCGGGCCGGCGTCGTCGTCAACGAGCCGGTCCGGCGCGAGCGGGTCGCGGGGACCGACCTGCTGCCGCGGTTCGCCGAGGAGGTCCCGCTGGACGTGTTCGGCATGGGGGTCACCGGCCTGCCGGACCACCTGGGCGTGCCCGTCGGCGTCTTCGAGGACCTGCCGCAGGCCCGGATGCACGCCGAGCTGGCCCGGCGCCGGGTCTACCTGCACCCGTACCGGTGGACCTCGCTCGGGCTGTCCCTCATCGAGGCCATGATGCTCGGCATGCCGGTCGTGGCGCTGGCCGCCACCGAGGCCGTGGAGGCGGTCCCGCCGGAGGCCGGGGTGATCTCCACCCGGGTGCCCGTCCTGGTCGCCGCTCTGGAGGCCTTCTCCGGCGAGCCCGAGCTGGCCCGGCAGGTCGGCAAGCACGCCCGGGCCGCCGCGCTGGCCCGCTACGGGCTCGGCCGCTTCCTGGCCGACTGGGACCGCCTGATCGGTGAGGTCACCGGTGGCTGACCGGTGACCTCACCGGGTGACTTCCGTGATCGCCGGGGTAGGGGGCGGCCGTGAACGCAAGAGTGATCATGGTGGCGGCCGCGACCGCGGCGGCGGGGGCGGCCCTGACGGGGTGCGCCTCCGCCGACCGGGAGCCCGCCGTAGGGGTGGCGGAGCGCTTCTACGCGGCGGTGGCGACCGGGCAGGGCGGGCGGGCGTGCGCGCTGCTGGCCCCCGAGGCCGCCGAGGGCCTGCGCTCCGGCGGGCAGGCGTGCGAGCGGGCCGTGCTGGAGCTGGACCTGCCGGGCGGCGCGCCGGGCGGGGCGGAGGTCTGGGGGGACGAGGCCCAGGTGCGGCTGGCGCGCGACACCGTCTTCCTGCACCGCTTCCCGCAGGGCTGGCTGGTCCGGGCGGCGGGCTGCCGCCCGCGCGGCGCCCTGCCGTACTCGTGCGAGGTGGAGGGATGACCGTGCGGGTGATGTTCACCGTGACCCTCGTGATCATCGTGGTCGGCCTGGCGTACTTCTTCGCCCTCGGCCTGCTGCGCCGGTGAGGGAGGGAGGATCCATGCGGCGCTTCGCCAGGGACAACGCGCTCAGCCTGTTCTTCCTGCTGCTGTTCCTGCTGGCGCTGGCCGGGCAGTCCGTGGCCGGGACCGCGGCCTACAACGACCGGCGGCTCGCCGAGGGCGGGGCGGCGGTCTCCTGGCTGGGGTACGTCACCTCCTCGGACTTCGCGGTCGACGTCGCGGAGAACTGGCAGTCGGAGTACCTGCAGTTCCTGCTGTTCATCCTGGCCACGGTCTGGTGGGTGCAGCGGGGCTCCCCTGAGTCGAAGAAGCCCGGCAAGGAGGGCCCGGAGAGCGACGCCGACCAGCAGGTCGGGCCGTACGCCGGACCGGACGCTCCTCGCTGGGCGAAGGCGACCGGCCTGCGGCAGACGCTGTACGGCAACTCGCTGGGCATGGTGATGGGGCTGGTCTTCGCCCTGTCCTGGCTGGCCCAGTCGGTGGCGGGTCTGGCGGGCTGGAACGCCGAGCGCCTCTCCCGGCTGCAGGACCCGCTGAACTGGTGGGGGTACGTCACCTCGGCCGACTTCTGGAACCGCACGCTGCAGAACTGGCAGTCGGAGTTCCTCGCCGTGCTGTCGATGGTGGTGCTCTCCGTCTACCTGCGCCAGCGGGGGTCGCCGGAGTCCAAGCCCGTCGGCGCGCCGCACGCGGCCACCGACGTCGAGGGGTGAGCCCGGCCGGGCGGCCGCACCCCCGCCGGCCCGCACTGGAGGGGACATATCTCCTGATAACGGGCATAACACACCTGATGCGGGGTGCGGACCGGCGGGCGGGCGCGGGGAGGTGGGCCCGTGGAGAGACAGGACGGAGGCCGCGAGGCGCGGCGGCTGGAGGCGCTGCGGGCCACCGGCCTGCTGGAGGCCCCGCAGGCGCCGGTGCTGGACCAGGTGGCCCGGACGGCGGTCCGGCTGCTGGACGTCCCCGCCGCCCTGGTGACG
The DNA here is from genome assembly GCF_039534085.1 of Planomonospora alba. Taxonomy (NCBI): domain Bacteria; kingdom Bacillati; phylum Actinomycetota; class Actinomycetes; order Streptosporangiales; family Streptosporangiaceae; genus Planomonospora; species Planomonospora alba. The sequence continues at coordinate 14,532 of NZ_BAAAUT010000095.1, read as the reverse complement.
CTGATCGCCGAGGACCGGCAGGTGATCCTCAGCGCCGCGGGCTCCGGTGACTCGCCGCCTCCGCGGCAGACCCCCCTGTCGCAGTCCATGTGCCGGTACCTGGTCCGCGACGACGCCCCGCTGACCGTGGGCGACGCCCGGCGCGACGAGCGCTGGGCCGGCATCGGGGCCGTCTCCCGCGGCGAGCTGACCGCCTACGCCGGGACCCCGCTGCACGCCCCCGGCGGCCCCCCGCTGGGCGCGCTGTGCGTGATCGACGGCCGCCCCCGTACCTGGACGCCGCAGGAGCTGGAGACGCTGGAGGCACTGGCCTCGGTGGCGGAGGCGGAGATCTCCTCGTGGACGGCCGAGCGCGGGGTCCGTCAGGAGCTGGAGCGGGAGCGCACGTTCCTGTCGGCGCTGCTGGACAGCCTGGACGTCCCGGTCTCGGCCTGCGACGCCGAGGGCCGGCTGGTCCGCTTCAACCAGCCGATGCGGGAGATCCTCCGGGTTCCCGAGCTGCCGGTGGACAGGGAGGTGTGGGCGCAGGCCTACCGGTTGTTCGACGCGGCGGGGAAGGACCTGCTCGACGTCGAGGAGCTGCCCCTGGTCCGGGCGCTGCGGGAGCGGTACGAGGGCCAGGAGGTGGTGGTCCGCCCGCCCGGCAGGCCTCCGCGCCGGTATCTGGTCAACGGCCGTCCGATCGACTCCCCCGACGGGCGCCGCCTCGGCGCGGTGGCCGTGGCGCACGAGATCACCGGCCGGCACCGCGTGCAGCTGCTCCGCGACGTCCAGCACGCCGTGGTCCGGGCACTGGCCGAGGCCGCCTCCGCCGACCAGGCCGCCTGCGGCGTGATCGGCGCGATCGCCGGCAGCCTCGGCTGGGCCTGCGGCGAGTACTGGCAGGCCGACCCCCAGGGCGCCCGCCTGACGCGCACCGGCTCCTGGACGCGGCCCGGACTCGACCTGTCGGCCTTCACCGGCCGGGAGCCGGCGGCCTTCCGCCCCGGGGAAGGGCTGCCCGGCCGGGTCGCCGCCGCCGGCCGTGCCCTCTGGATCCGCGACCTGCGGGCCGAACCGGAGGTCACGGCCCGTGTCCGGGAAGTGCTGGAGGCCGGACTGCGCACCGCCGTCGGGCTCCCCGTGCGCAGCGGCGAGCGGGTGCTGGCCGTGCTGGCCTTCTTCACCGACACCGTCGAGGAGCCCGACGACGAGCTGGTCGACCTGCTCCGCGGCGTCTGCGCGCACGTCGGCCGGTACATGGAGCGCCGCCGCGCCGAGGACCTCGCGCTGGCCCTGACCGCCAGCCGGCGCCGCTTCGACCAGATCGCCGCCCAGCTCGACGACCTGGTCTGGACCGTCGAGGTCGGCGAGGACGGCTCGGCCCGGCGGGTCTACCAGAGCGGGAACACCGCGGGGATCCTGGGCGGCCAGGTGCCGCTCGACGCCGACGCCGCGGCCCTCATCGGCGAGCGCGTCCACCCCGACGACCGGCCGGCCTTCGCGGAACTGCTCGCCGGGGTCCGCGAGGGCCGGCCGGTCCAGGCCGAGTACCGCCTCGTCGGCCTGGACGGCGTCACCCGCTGGGTCTGGACCCGGGCGCGGCCCCGCCGCGAGGACGGGCGGCTGATGGCCGACGGCATCTGCACCGACGTGACCGAGCGCCACCGGGTGGCGGACGAGCGCGAGCGGCTGCTCGCGCAGGAGCGGGAGCAGGTGCGCCGGCTGCGCGACCTGGACCGGATGAAGGACGAGCTGGTGGCCGTGGTCAGCCACGAGCTGCGCTCCCCCGTCGCGGTGATCCGCAGCTACGCCGAGATGCTCATGGACGAGTCCGGCCTGGACGACGAGCAGCGCATGTTCGCCGGCGTCATCGACCGCAAGAGCGCCCACCTGCAGCACCTGGTCGACGACCTGCTGGACCTGGCCCGGCTGGACTCCGGGCGCGTCGCCCTCGACCCGCGGCCCATCTCGCTGACCCGGCTGGTGCGCCAGGCCGTCGACGATCACCGGGCCGCCGCCGAGGCCAAGCGCCTGACCGTCGGCGTGGAGCTGGAACGCCACCTGCCCGTGCACGGCGACCCGCTGCGGCTCCGCCAGGTGCTGGACAACCTGCTGTCCAACGCGGTCAAGTACACCCCCGAGGGCGGCTCCGTCACCGTGACGGCCGGCTGCGGCGGCGGCGCGGCCCGCGGCGGGGGCGAGTGCCGGAGCGGGACGGTCACGCTGACCGTCGCCGACACCGGCATCGGCGTCCCGGCCGAGCAGTACCCCCGGCTGTTCGACCGCTTCTTCCGCGCCTCCACCGCGGTGGAGTCCGGGACCAAGGGCACCGGCCTGGGGCTGGCCATCACCAGGGCGATCGTCGAGGCGCACGGCGGCGAGATCACCGCCGGCCCCCGGGAGGGCGGCGGCACCGTCTTCACCGTCCGCCTGCCCGCGCAGGGGCCGCCGGGCTGAGCGCCCCGGCGCCGCCCGCGGGGCGGAGCCGGGGCCGGGCGTCAGCGGAAGCGGAACGGCCGGGGACCGGTGATGTCGTGGTCGTCGATGTGGTCGACGAGGTCGTCGTCCAGCCCGTTCTCCCTGACCAGCCGCGGGCCCATGTCGCGGACCTGGTCGGCCATGTCCTCCCGGCCGATCGTGTCGAAGGCGGCGCGCAGCCTGGCCAGGCCGCGGCCCATCTCCACGCTGGCCACGTGGGAGAGGGTGGCGGGCAGCGCCCGCTGCAGGCTCTTGACCGCCAGGTCCCGGTCGCGCTCCGGCAGCTGCGGCAGGATCTCGGCCAGGGTGGACAGCGCCACCGCGCAGGTCTGGTGCTGCCGGGAGGAGGTGCTGACCACCACCAGGTCCACCAGCGCCGCCACGATCCGCCGCTGCAGGGCGTCGTCGTAGACCACCGGCAGCGGCCCGCCGTACGCCTCGGCCTCCGGGACGCCCGCCGCGGCGCACCGGGCCGACAGGTCGCGCAGGGCCCCGACGGAGGCCAGCGCCACGTCCGGGTTCTGCCGGGTGGAGGTGGCCGCCCAGGCGATGTTGCCGAGCTGCTCGATGGCGTGGTCGGGGTCGACGTCGGCGTTGCGGACGCGGTCGATCGTGACGCAGTCGAGGACGCTGCCGGCGATCCGGCGGCGCTGCGCCTCGTCCCCGCCGCGGATGCGGGCGACGGTGTCGCCGTAGGCGAGCAGGTCGCCGATCCGCACCTGGAAGGAGACCTCGACGTCCTCCCCTGAGGGGGCGAGCAGCCTCTCCAGGCGGGCGGTGCTGATGTCGACCACGTAGCCGGTCGACCGGGTGGTCACCGGCAGCGACTCGCCGTCGCGCAGGGGCCGGGGGCGGGAGCGGGCCAGCAGGGGCAGCTGGCGCAGGCGGGCTCTGAAGGCCAGGTCCTGGATCGAGCGCACCACGGAGGTCGGGCGCATCTGGTCGATCATGACGTAGGCCATGAAGACGAGCAGGACGAGCGCTCCGGCGGCGAGCACGACGGCCAGCAGCGCCCCCACCCCGGCCCACCGCGGACGGGAGACGGCCATGACGAGGTAGGTGTAGGTGGCGCAGCCGGCGACGTAGCCGAAGTACGCCTGGTTCGCGCGGCGCCGCAGGAACTGGTCGAACACGACCGGCGCGACGGTCGTGGCGGTGTGCGAGATCGCCACCAGGAGCGCGGAGATGGTCAGCGTGGTCACCGTGACCAGCCCCGTCGCGATCACCCGCAGCATGGCGACGAGGTTCTCGTGCGGGAACAGCCGCAGGAAGGCGTCGCGGACCCCGGGCGGCCAGGCGGGGGAGGTCATGTCCGCCAGCGTGGCGCCGACCGCCAGGGCGACGGCCCCGAGCATCATGAGCAGAGGGGTCAGCAGGAACTCCGTCACCGACAGCCGGAGGCGGACCCGGAGGTCCTGCTGCGCAGGGACGAAGCGCCGTAATCGCGATATCTCGGACACCGTGCTCGGCGTACCCCCGGCCCCACCGGGTAAACGGCGGGCAAAGCCCGCCCCCGCCTCAGTCGTCCAGGCACCGCTCGGAGTCGACGATCCGCGCCCCCATGTTCCGCTCCATCATCCGCAGGGCCGCGTCCCCCAGGTCGGGGTGGATGGCGGCCACGCAGTCGCGCGGCACCCGGATGGAGAAGTGCCGCACGTAGGCGTCGAGCGCGCTGTACAGGATGCACTGCTCGGTCACCTGCCCGGCCAGGATCACCGTGCCGACGTCCCGGTGGGTCAGCAGGTACTCCAGCGAGGTGCCGTAGAAGGCGCTGTGGCGCACCTTGGCCAGGAACGGCCGGTCGGGCGGGGGCAGCACCGGCTCCACGAGGTCGGGGCGCCTGCCCTTGCGGGCCAGCGCCGCGATGTCCTCCCGGGTCGCCGCGAAGTCGCCGTGGTTGTCGTTGACGAAGACCAGCTCCACGTCCCGGCGCCCGTGCGCCCGGCCGACGAGCCCGGCCAGCGGCTCCACGATCCGTTCGACGCTCTCCGCCAGCAGGTCCGCGTCCTCGTGGTCGTACGGGTTCAGCATGTCCATGACGATCAGCGCCGCTCTGCTCATGCCTGCCTCCTATCCCCGTGTCCACCCTTCATTCCGGGTCCGTTTCATCCGCTCTCCGGCGGGAAGCCGCACAACCCAGGAAAACCTGCGAAAGGAGCGAGGATGACGACCGCACGGGAGATCATGACTCCGAACGCGGAGTGCGTGAACGCGGACGAGCCGGTCCTCAAGGCCGCCGAGAAGATGGCGCGGCTGGGCGTGGGCTCCCTGCCGATCTGCGGCACCGACGACCGCCTCAAGGGCGTGCTCACCGATCGGGACATCGTGGTGAAGGTGCTCGCCCAGGGCAAGGACCCGGCCTCCTGCACGGCCGGCGAGCTGGCCCAGGGAGAGGCCGTGACCATCGGCGCCGACGACGACGCCGGTGAGATCCTCCGGACGATGGCCTCGCACAAGGTGCGCAGGCTCCCGGTGATCGACGGCCACGAGCTCGTCGGGGTCGTGGCCCTGGCGGACGTGGCCCGGGCGCTCCCCGACCGCCCGGTCGGCGACCTGCTCGACGCGATCAGCACCGACTGACGCGGGTCCGCCCGTACGGCCGCGGGGCCGCCCTCCCCCGGGAGGGCGGCCCCGCCGGTCGCGGGCCGGGGTTCACGCCCGCGCCGTCGCGGCGCTCACGCCTGCGCCGTCACGGCCCGCTCGTTCGGCACGCAGTGGGTCATCTTCAGGCCGCTGACGTCGCGCGGCCCGTTCTTGCCCAGCCTGGCCAGGCGCTCGCGGTCCTCGTCGGTGAGGTCCTGGCTGGCCAGCGGCTCCAGGTGCGAGACGTCGTCCGGGCCGATGCCGAGCCCCTCGCCGACGCGCAGGCCCAGGTCGTCCTCGACCAGCAGCAGGTGCCAGACCATGCGCTCCTGGATGGGGCGCTCGCACTGCGAGAGCATCGTGACGAAGTTGAGCACGAGGTCGTCGCGCTCCCACTGCTCCATCAGCAGGTAGCGCTGGCCGGCCTGCTTGTAGTCGTTGGTGCGCGGGATGCGCTTGCGGGTCAGGCGCCCGGTGATGGTCGGCCCCTGCTCGTCGTGCGTGGGGAGTTGCGCCTCGCGCAGGCCTCCGGTGATGGACGGCTCGTAGTTGACGTGCGGGTTCTCCCCCGCGCCGTCGACGTGGTAGGTCATGAACCCGTCGCGCTGGTTGGTGCGCACGTCGGCGTTCTTGGCCTGGTTGACCGGGAGCTGCAGGTAGTTCGGGCCCACCCGGTAGCGCTGGGTGTCGCTGTAGGAGAAGGTCCGGCCGACCAGCATCTTGTCGTCGGAGAAGTCCAGCCCGTCGACGAGCACGCCGGTGCCGAACGAGATCTGCTCGTTCTCGGCGAAGTTGTTCTCCACGTTCCGGTTGAGGACCATCCGGCCGACGGGCAGCGCCGGGAACCGGTCCTCCGGCCAGACCTTGGTGTCGTCCAGCGGGTCGAAGTCCAGCTCGGGGTGCTCGTCGTCGGTCATGATCTGCACCAGCAGCTCCCACTCGGGGTAGTCGCCGCGGTCGATGGCCTCGTGCAGGTCCCTGGTGGCGTGCCCGAGGTCGTTCGCCTGCACGGCCGCCGCGTCCGCCGCGGTCATGCTCCGCACGCCCTGCTTCGGCATCCAGTGGTATTTGACCAGATGCGTCTCTCCGTGCTGATTGACCCATTTGTACGTATTTACGCCGAACCCTTGCATGTGCCGGTAGTCCGCCGGGATGCCCCGCGGGCTGAAGAGGTTGACCAGCATGTGCATGCACTCGGGCGTCTGCGACATGAAGTCGAAGATCCGGTTGGGCTCCTGCCGGAACGTCACCGGGTCCGGCTTGAGCGCGTGGATGACGTCGGGGAACTTGATGGCGTCCCGGATGAAGAAGACGGCCAGGTTGTTGCCGACCAGGTCCCAGTTGCCGTCCTCGGTGTAGAACTTCACCGCGAACCCGCGCGGGTCGCGCGCGCACTCGGACGAGTCGCGCCCGCCGATCACGGTGGAGAACCGTACGGCGACGTCGGTGCGCTTGCCCGGCTGCTGGAAGAGCTTGGCCCGGGTGTAGCGGCTGATCGGCTCGTCCCCGAGGTACCCGGTGGCCTCGAAGAAGCCGTAGGTCGTCACCCCGCGGGCGTGGACCACCCGCTCGGGGATGCGCTCCCGGTCGAAGTGGCTGATCTTCTCCAGGAACTGGTAGTTCTCCAGCGTGGCCGGGCCCCGGGCGCCGACCGTGCGCTGGTTCTGGTTGTCGTAGACCGGATGTCCCTGCCGGTTGGTCAGCACCGGACGTTCGTCGCCCGGCTGCGGTCCCATGCTCGACACGTCCGTCATGATGAGCTTGCCTCCCTCGGCGTCGGCTTCCGGGCTCTCCTATCCGCTGCGGGCCGGGTTATAGCCGCGGCACCGAGAATCTCCGGAAAAATGCCGAGGTCCGGGCTCTGGGCGCCGGCCCGTCGGCGGCGCCCGGAGCCCGGGGGGTCAGCGCGCGTCCGCGGTGCGCTTCCGGTTCGCCTTCCTGATGGCCTCGACGAGCTGCTGCTTGGTCATCGTGGACCGGCCCCGCACGTCCAGGCGCCTGGCGATGCCGTACAGGTGCTCCCTGGAGGCGGAGGCGTCCACCCCCTCGGCGGTCCTGCCCGTCCTGGGCGTGCTCCTGGCCGCCTGGGCGTCGGACGGCCCCTTGCGGCCGTTCTCCTTCGGCTCCCAGTGGTCGCCGACCTTCTCGAAGGAGTGCTTCAGCGCGGCGAAGGCCGTGCGGTGCGCCCGCTCGCCCTCCCCGTAGGTCTCCACCGCCGAGTCGTGCGCCTTGATCCAGGTCTCCTGCGCCTTCTTCGGAGAGCGCCGCAGGGTCGACGGCAGCTCCTCGCGTGCCGGCATCGTGCCATCACCTCGTTCCGCTTGCCTGTGGCCTTGCGCCCGTCGCCTGCCCCGCCCGCCGGAGAACATGCGCCCCGTGCATGCACGGGGCGTGCCTGGGTACGGGAGCGGTCTGATTACGCAAGGAGGGTTGAGCATGACTCGCGAACCTCAGCGCCCGGAGGAGACGTCACGCACCGGCAGGACGATGGTGCCCGCGACTCCCCGCGATGTGGTCCATATCCGGCTGGGCTCGTTCGCCCTGATCGCCACGCTCGGCATCGGCGTGCTCGGGATCATCGCGGGCATCCCGCTGCTGACCGGGGTGATGGCGGTGCTGGCCGTGGTGGCCGCCGTGGACATGGCGGTGGCCACCCGCAGGCAGAACCAGGAGCGTGAACGGCACGACGGGATGAGCGAGGCGGGCTGAGCAGCCCTCCGGGACCGCGCTCCGGGGCCGCCGGGGGGACCTGCGCCGGGCGGCCCCGCCCGCTCCGGTGGGCGGCCGGCACCCGCCCGGCGCACGGCCGGGCGCACCGGGACACGGTGCGGGCACGCCGTACGGCTCCGGCCGGAGAGGGACACGGCCCGGCCAGGCCCCGTCAGGAGGACAGGTCGACCGCCTCCGGGGAGAGGATGTGGTCGAGGACCAGGTGGGCGCAGCCGGTGATGCCCGCCCCGGGTCCGAGACGGCTTCGCTCGATGCGCAGGTTGCGGGTGGCCAGCGCGGTCGAGCGGCGGTAGACGACCTCGCGCACGCCCGACACCAGGGGCTGGAACGCCTCGGCGACGTCCCCGCCGAGGACGACCACGGCGGGGTTGAGGATGTTGACCGCGCTGGCCACCACCTCGCCCAGCATCCGGGCCGCGTCGCGGATCACCGTCATCGTCTCGGCGTCCCCGCCGCGGACCAGGCCCACCACGTCGGCGAGGGTCTTGACCTCGTGCCCCCGGGAGCGCAGCGCGCGCAGGATCGCGGTGGCGCTGGCGACCGAGTCGAGGCAGTCGGTGTTGCCGCAGCGGCAGAGCACTCCCCCGCCGTCGCGGACCGGGATGTGCCCGATCTCCCCGGCCGCGCCCAGCGCGCCGCGCAGGATCTCGCCGCCCGCGATGACGCCCGCGCCGATCCGGGTGGAGACCTTGACGAACAGCAGGTCGTCGGCCTCGCCCGCGTAGACCGCGCGGTGCTCGCCGATCGCGATGACGTTCACGTCGTTGTCGAGGAAGACGGGCACGGGGAAGCGCCCGGCGATGATCGGCGGGATCGCCACCCCGGTCCAGCTCGCCATGATGCGGGCGCTCTCGGTACGGCGGGCCGCGAACTCCACGGTGGCGGGCACGCCGAGGCCGACGCCGCGGACCAGGGAGACGGGGCGGTCGCCGAGCAGCTCCTCCCAGGTCCGCATGACCAGGGGCAGCACGACGTCGGGCCCCTCCTCGACGTCGACGGCGAGCTCGGTGCCGGCCAGCACCCCGGCGGCGAGGTCGCAGACCGCGATCTGCGCGCGGCTCGCCCCCAGCGCGGCGACCAGCACGAGGCCGCCTGCGGCGTTGAAGGCCAGGCGGGTGGGCGGGCGCCCGCCGGTGGAGGGACCCTCGCTGTCCTCCACGATCAGGCGCCGGTCCAGCAGCTCGGTGACGCGCAGGGAGACCGCGGGCCGGGACAGGCCGGTGACCCTGCCGATGTCCGCGCGCGTGACGGCCTCGCCCGTGCGGATGAGGCGGAGCACCTCACCGCTCGTGGCGAGCGCGGCAGCGGGACGTCGAGGCATCGGCTCAGTGAACCACACCCGGTTAGGAAATGAAAAGTTCCGACTTTCTCATCTCAAATGACAAAACTCTGCTTGTGCAAAGCGCAAGATCTAGCTAGTGTCCGATCTATCCCTGAACCGGTAGATCAATCACGGAGCTCCCTCATGTCCGAGACCCCCCACCCCGCCGACCTGATCGTCTTCGGCGGCACCGGCGACCTCTCCATGCGGAAGCTCCTCCCGGCGCTCTACCACTGCGACCGCGACGGGCTGCTCGCCCGGGAGACCCGGATCATCGCCCTGTCCCGCGGCGGCCTGGACGACGCCGACTTCCGCGGCAAGGTCGACGCGCAGGTCCGCGGCTCGGTGCCGGTGGACGGCCCCGCCGAGCAGGAGCTGTGGCAGCGCTTCCTGGCCCGCCTGCACCACGTCACCATCGACGTCACCGGCGAGGACCCCACCGGCTGGACGAGGCTCGGCGAGCTGCTCGCCGGCCACGAGGAGCGCGACCGGGTGTTCTACCTGGCCAGCCCGCCCATGACGTTCGGCCCCTTCTGCCGCCAGGCGCACCGCGCCGGCCTGGTCACCCCCGCCTCCCGGGTGGTGCTGGAGAAGCCGCTCGGCCGCGACCTGGCCAGCGCGCAGGCCATCAACGACGAGGTCGGCGCGATCTTCCACGAGCGGCAGATCTTCCGCATCGACCACTACCTCGGCAAGGAGACCGTCCAGAACCTCCTCGTGCTCCGCTTCGCCAACGCGTTCCTGGAGCCGATCTGGAACTCCCTGTGGATCGACCACGTGCAGATCACCGTCGCCGAGACCGTCGGCACGCCCGGCCGCCGCGGCTACTACGACCACGCCGGCGCGCTGCGCGACATGGTCCAGAACCACCTGCTCCAGCTGCTCTGCCTGGTCGCCATGGAGGCCCCGGCGCGCAACGACCGCGAGTCCATCCGCGACGAGAAGGTCAAGGTCCTGCAGGCGCTGCGGCCGATCGCCGGCAGCGAGGTGGACCGCTTCACCGTCCGCGGCCAGTACACCGCCGGCGTCTGCGGCGGCGTGCCGGTGCCCGGCTACCTCGACGAGCCCGACAGCAAGCCGCCCACCGAGGCCTCCCACCGGGTCGAGACCTTCGCCGCCATCCGCGCCGAGGTGAAGAACTGGCGCTGGGCGGGCGTGCCGTTCTACCTGCGCACCGGCAAGCGCATGCCGTACCGGTGCTCGGAGATCGTGGTGCAGTTCAAGGACGTGCCCCACTCGATCTTCCCCGGCAGCGCGCCCAACCGGCTGGTGCTGCGGCTGCAGCCGAGCGAGGGCATCCGGCTGCACATCATGGCCAAGGAGCCGGGCGCGGGCGAGGTGGCGCTCAAGCCGGTCCCGCTGAGCCTGAGCTTCGCCGACACCTTCACCGGCCGGGTGCCCGACGCCTACGAGCGGCTGCTCATGGACGTGCTGGCCGGCAACCCGACGCTGTTCATGCGGCGCGACGAGGTGGAGGCCGCCTGGCGGTGGATCGACCCGATCCTCACCGAGTGGGAGTCGCAGAGCATGCTGCCCGAGCCGTACCCGGCGGGCACCCCGGGCCCCGCCGGGGCGCACGAGCTCGTCGGCCGCAGCGGCCGCACCTGGCACGACGAGGACCCCTCGTGACCCGTCCCCCCGGCCCCGCGCCGCGACCCGAGACCCGAACCGAGACCGACACCGACACAGGAGGCCGGATGCATCCCGTCGTCCAGGAGGTCACCGACCGCCTGATCGAGCGCAGCCGCGCCAGCCGCGGCGCCTACCTGGCGCGGCTGGAGGCGGAGGCCGCGGCGGCCCGCGAGCGCGGGCCCGCCCGCTCCAGCCTGGGCTGCGCCAACCTGGCGCACGGCTTCGCCGCCGCCGGCGTCGACAAGCCCGCCCTGCGCGCGAGCACCAGGCCCGGCGTGGCGATCGTCTCCAGCTACAACGACATGCTCTCGGCGCACCAGCCGTACGAGACCTACCCGGCCGTGCTCAAGGAGGCGGTGCGCGCGGCGGGCGGCGTCGCCCAGTTCGCCGGCGGCGTGCCCGCGATGTGCGACGGCATCACGCAGGGCCGCGCGGGCATGGAGCTGTCGCTCTACAGCCGCGAGGTCATCGCGATGGCCACCGCGGTCGCCCTGTCCCACGACATGTTCGACGCCTCGCTCCTGCTGGGCGTCTGCGACAAGATCGTGCCGGGCCTGCTGATCGGCGCGCTGCACTTCGGCCACCTGCCCGCGGTGTTCGTGCCCGCCGGGCCGATGACCTCCGGCCTGCCCAACAAGGTCAAGGCCCGCACCCGGCAGCTGTACGCCGAGGGCAAGGTCGGCCGCGAGGAGCTGCTGGACGCCGAGGCGAAGTCCTACCACTCCCCCGGCACCTGCACCTTCTACGGCACCGCCAACTCCAACCAGGTCATGATCGAGGTCATGGGCCTGCACCTGCCGGGCGCGACCTTCGTCAACCCGCGCACCGAGCTGCGCGAGGCCCTGACGCGGGCGGCGGGCCGGCGCGCGGTGGAGATCACCGCGCACGGCGCCGAGTACGCCCCGGTCGGCAGGGTCGTCGACGAGAAGGCCGTCGTCAACGCGTGCGTGGCGCTGCTGGCCACCGGCGGCTCCACCAACCACACCATGCACCTGGTGGCCATCGCCGCGGCGGCCGGCATCGAGCTGCTCTGGGACGACCTGGACGCGCTGTCGAAGGCGGTCCCGCTGCTGGCGCGCATCTACCCCAACGGCCAGGCGGACGTGAACCACTTCCACGCCGCCGGCGGCATGCAGGTGCTGATCGGCGAGCTGCTCGACGCCGGGCTGCTCCACCGCGACGTGCTGACCGTCGCCGGGCGCGGGCTGGACCACTACCGCTCCGCCCCCGAGCTGAAGGACGGCGAGCCGGTCTGGACCGAGCGCACCGAGGGCAGCACCGACCTCGACGTGCTCCGCCCGGCGAGCGACCCCTTCTCCCCCGACGGCGGCATCTGCATGCTCGACGGCAACCTGGGCCGCGCGGTCAGCAAGATCTCGGCCGTCAAGCCCGAGCACCGGGTGGTCGAGGCCCCGGCCAAGGTCTTCGACGACCAGCTGGAGCTGCTGCGCGCCTTCGAGGCGGGCGAGCTGGACGGGCAGGACTTCGTGGCGGTCATCCGCTACCAGGGGCCGAGGGCGAACGGCATGCCCGAGCTGCACAAGCTCATCCCGCCGCTGGCGGTCCTGCTCGACCGCGGGCAGCGGGTGGCGATCGTCACCGACGGCCGCCTGTCGGGCGCCTCCGGCAAGGTCCCGGCCGCCATCCACCTGTCGCCCGAGGCCGCGCACGGCGGCCCCATCGCGCTGGTCAGGGACGGCGACCCCATCCGCCTCGACTCCGCGGCGGGCACCCTGGAGCTGCTCGTCCCGGACGAGGAGCTGGCCGCCCGCACCCCGCAGGGCGCCCCGCTCACCGACGCGCAGTGGGTGGGCACCGGCCGCGAGCTGTTCGCCGCCTTCCGCGCCGCGGCCGGCCCGGCCGAGCGCGGCGCCGGCGTCTTCGCGCTGAACGGCCGCGCCGAGGCCGAGAGCGCGGCCCGCGCCGCGGCCGGAGAGGCGAGGTGAGCGCGCCGCGCCGCACCGCCTCCGGGCGCGCGGCCGCCCACTCCGCCTCCGGGCGCGCGGCCTCCCTCCCCGAGGGGGCCGCATGAACCTCCCCTGGCTCGTCGCCGACATCGGCGGCACCAACGCCCGGTTCGGGCTGGTCACCGAGATCGGCGTCCGGCCCGGGGCGGTGGCCGTACTGGCCGGAAGGGATCACGACGGGCTTCCCGAAGCCGTAGCCGCCTATCTCGCAGACCATGCGGGCGGAGTTCAGCCGGGAGCGGCCTGTCTGGCGATCGCGGGACCGGTGGAGGGCGACCGCTACCGGCTGACCAACGCCGGGTGGTCGGGGTCGGTGCGCGACCTGGGCATCCCCCACGTCGAGCTGCTCAACGACTTCGAGGCCCTGGCCGCCTCCCTGCCGCACCTGGCCGCGGGCGACCTGGTCCCCCTGGGCGGCCCCGAGCCGTCGCGCGGGGTCAAGGCGGTGCTCGGCCCGGGCACCGGCCTCGGCGTCGCGGGCCTGGTGCCCACGGCGGCGGGCTGGACGCCGCTGCCCGGCGAGGGCGGGCACGTGACCGTGCCGGTGCTGGACGAGCGGGACCGCGAGGTCGTCCGGGCGCTGCACGCCGGCGGGCTCGAGCACGTGGTGGCCGAGCACCTGCTGTCGGGGCCGGGGCTGACCCGGCTCCACCGGGCGCTGGCGGCGGTGCGCGGGGTGGACGCGCCGTCCCTGCCCGCCGCGGAGATCGTGGCCCGCCTGGACGACACGCTGTGCGCGGAGACCGTCGAGGTCTTCTGCGGCCTGCTCGGCACCTTCGCCGGGAACGTCGCGCTGACCATGGGCGCCCGGGGCGGCGTCTACCTCGGCGGCGGCGTGCTGCCGCGTATCGTGGACCGCGTCCTGGCCAGCGACTTCCGCCGCCGGTTCGAGGCCACCCCGACCCTCGGCGACTACCTGTCCGCCATCGCCACGACGCTGATCGTGGCGCCGCAGCCGGCCCTCACCGGCGCCGCCGCCTGGCTGGCCCAGTGCCTGGCCGGCACGTCCGACCTGGAGTACGCATGAGTCTGCTCGACATCGCCCCGGTGGTCCCGGTCGTCGTCATCGACGACGTGGAGACCGCGGTGCCCCTGGCCCGCGCCCTGGTCGCAGGCGGCCTGCCGGTCATCGAGGTCACGCTCCGCACGTCCTGCGCGCTGGAGGCGATCCGGCGGATCGCCGCCGAGGTGCCCGGCGCGGTGACCGGCGCCGGGACCGTGCGGACCCCGGCGGACGTCGCCGCCTCCGTGGAGGCGGGCGCGAGGTTCCTGGTCAGCCCGGGCAGCACGGCCTCCCTGGTGGACGCCATGGCGGGCAGCGGCGTGCCGTTCCTGCCCGGCACGGCCACCGCGTCGGAGGTCATGGCGCTGGCCGAGCGCGGGGTGACCGAGATGAAGTTCTTCCCCGCCGAGGCCGCGGGCGGCGTGCCGTACCTGAAGTCGCTGGGCGGCCCGCTGCCGGAGGTGCGGTTCTGCCCGACGGGCGGGATCAAGCCCGGCACTGCCCCGGACTACCTCGCGCTGCCGAACGTCGGCTGCGTGGGCGGGACCTGGCTCACCCCGGCCGACGCGCTGGCCGCGGGCGACTACGCGCGGATCGAGAAGCTGGCCGCGGAGGCGGCGGCGCTGCGCGGCGCCTCCTGACCCGGCGCCTCCTGACCCGGCGCCTCCTGACCCGGCGCCCGTCGGCCCCGGGTCTCCTGAGACGTGCGTGCGGGCCCTTCCTCCCTCGGCCCGCACGCTGCCACGAGCCGCCGCGACCCGGTTCACGACTCGTGGAGACCGGCTCATGGCCGCCCACCGGCGGCCATGAGCCGTCGCCGTCTTCCGGGCCGGGAC
>NZ_BAAAUT010000094.1:0-17641 GCF_039534085.1 Planomonospora alba | reverse complement strand
GGCGCCGGTCGCGTCCGGGTCCGGCGCCGCGGCCTGCTCGACCTGGTCGCGGCCGCGCCGCTTGGCGGCGTAGAGCGCCTCGTCGGCGGCCTGCAGCAGCTCGTCGGGGCTCTGCCCGGGTGACAGGGAGGCGACGCCGGCGCTGAACGTGACACGCAGCGTGCGGCCGCAGGCGTGCACGGTCTCGCCCGCCACCCGCGCGCGCAGCGCGTCGACCCGGGCGAAGGCCTCCTGCCCGGTGGTGCCGGGGAACACGACGACGAACTCCTCCCCGCCGTGGCGCGCGGCGACCTCCCCCGGGCGGACGGCGCCGCCGAGCAGCCGGGCGAAGCGGACCAGGACCTCGTCCCCGGCCAGGTGGCCGTAGCGGTCGTTGACCTGCTTGAAGTGGTCGATGTCCAGCAGGGCGAGACTGAGCGGCGAACCGCCCCCGGCGGCCCCGGCCACCTCGCGCCGGAGCCCGTCCATCAGGTGGCGGCGGTTGTGCAGGCCGGTCAGCGCGTCCCGGGAGGCCTGCTCGGCCAGGTCGGCGCGGAGCAGTTCGATGGTGCGCAGCTGCTCGCGCAGGCGGGAGTTGGCCCGCTCCAGCTCCCCCTGCTGCTCCAGCAGCAGGGCGTTGGCCTGCTCCAGCTCGCGCCGCTGCCGGTTGAGCGCGGTGACGTCCCGGCCGACCATGGCCCACCCGGCGCGCTCGCCCCGGCGGTCGTGCAGCGGGGTGGTGCGCACGTTCAAGTCCACGTGCCGCCCCGCGCGGTCGGTGAAGACCAGGTCCGTCTCCCCGCCCTCGGCGGGGGTGTAGACCCCGCCGAGGATCTCCTTGAGCGAGAGCCCGAGGAGCCTGCCGGGCAGGCCGGGCCGGAGCCGGTGCAGCATGCGCCCGGCGGCGGAGTTGAGGTCGAGGATCCGGCCGGTCGAGTCGACGGTCACCACCGCGTCGCCGATCATCTCGACGACCCGGTCGCGCGCCACCGGGACCAGCTCGGGGAGGGACCGGTGGACCAGCAGCCAGTGCGTGATGACCGTGGTGGCGCAGAAGCCGACCGGGGTCAGGTCGGCGGTGCGCACGAGCCCCAGCAGGCCGAGCGCGTTGCCCAGGGTCGAGGGGCCGACGCTGAGCAGGATGAGGCCGTACAGGCGGCGGTGGGGGCGCGGGCCGTGCAGCCACGCGCGGGCCAGCCGCAGTACGGCGACGCCGAACAGCAGGTAGCTGTAGGCGGTGTGCGCCCAGAACAGCGGGCCGAACTCGGGTATCCGCGCGTCGGGCGAGACCGCCCAGTCCATGGAGAGGAAGAACAGGTGGTGCGCGGGACCGGTCGCGATCGCGACCGCGACCAGCGCGGGCTCGACCGTCAGCAGCAGGGCGGTACGGCGCGGCAACCGCCAGGCACGGTCCACCATGGCCGCGGACATGCACCAGAAGCCCGCCATGGCGGCGCATACGCCGAGGTATTTGACGATCGCGAGCAGGAGCGCGGCGTCCGGGTCGGTGTTCAGCGCGATGAGCGCCTCCGACACCGACCACACCGCGATCGCCGCGGCGGCGGACGCGAGGGTGCCGACCGCGGGGGCCGCGCGGCGGCGGCGCCAGCCGACGGCGGCGACCACGGCGGCCACGGCCGCCGACAGGGCGAAGAGCGGGAGCAGGAACGGCAGCCCCATCATCCCGCTCCTTCCTCGCACATCCGGTACGTCCTCCCCCCATCGGCCGGACGGCCCTCCACCGTAGGGATCCGCCGCGGGGAATCCGCGCCGCCCGGGGACGCGCCGCAGGGCCGTCCGAGGACGCCGGGCGGGGCGGAGGCGGGATGCCGGGAGCGGGGCGCCGGAGCGGGGCGCCATGGGCGGGCGCCGACCGCGCCTTGTCTTCAAGTAACTGGTTACTTACGATGATTGCGTGAGCAACGGACTGTTCGAGGACGACGATCTCATCCGCAGGGTGTCCCGTGAGGGCATCCTCCTGGCCGCCGGCGGCGCCGCGTCGCTGCTGCAGACGGCCCATCCGAAGGTGGCCCAGGGGGTCTACGACCACAGCTACACCGCCGAGGACCCGCTCGGGCGGCTCCGCGGCACCATGCAGTGGGTCTACGCCGTCTCCTGGGGCACCCGGGAGGAGGCCGAGCGGCTGAGCGCGGTCGTGACGAGGATGCACGACCGGGTGACCGGTCCCGGCTACCGCGCCAACGACCCCGAACTGCAGGTCTGGGTGGCGGCCACGCTCTTCGCCACCGCCGTGCACCTCTACGAGAGCCTCTTCGGGCGGCTGAGTGACGCCGAGCGCGCCGCGTACTACGAGCAGTCCAAGGTCTTCGCGACCATCCTCGGCTGCCCGCCCGACAAGCCGCCCGCCACCTACGCCGACTTCCGCGTCTACTACGCGGACATGATCTCCAGGATCGAGATCGGCGACGCCTCGCGGGCCGTCGCCGAGCAGGTGCTCCACCCCGACGTGCCGTGGTTCCTCCGCCCAGGCCTGCCCGCCGTCCGGCTCATGACCGCGGGGCTGATGCCCGCACCGATCCGCGAGCAGTACGGCTGGAGCTGGACCCCCGCCCGGCGGATGCGTTTCCGCCTGCTCCTGCGGCTGCTGGCCCTCGTCTATCCGAGGCTGCCGCTGCGCGTGCGCACCCTGCCCCGGGACCACTACCTGCGCGAGCTGCGCAGGAGGACGGGCGGCCGCAGGACCGTCCCGGCCTGACCGCGGATCCGGGACCGGACCGCCGCGCCGTCGCCCCTTACTGGAATTCGGTGACCCTTCGCATTACTGTGGCTACTCTACGTGGTTACCTCTTCTTGACCAGCGAGGACATGTCATGTGGCGACGGTGTGCCGTCTACGGGCCTCTGGCGACCTGGGCCGTCGTCACCGGCCTGCTCACCGGGTGCCAGTCCGCGCCCGCCGAGCCCGTCTCCGCCGCGGAGCGGCCGGTCCTGCCCGCGGACCCCGACCCCGGACCCCGGGTGGCCGCGGAGCGCGCCGTGCTCGCCTCCTACCGCGGCATGTGGCGGGAGTTCACCGCCGCGGCCGGGAGCGCCGACTGGCGGGCACCCGGGCTCGGCGAGTACGCCACCGGGGACGCCCTCGCCGTGCTGCGGCACGGCCTGTGGCTCGCCGGCCGGAAGGGCCAGGTCGTCCGGGGGGAACCGGCCCTGTCCCCGGAGGTCACCGCGCTCAGGCCGGCGGTCGCGCCGACCAGGGCCAGGATCGTCGACTGCGTGGACGACACCGGGTTCACCGTCCGCACCCGGGCGGGGGAGGCGGTGACCGGGGGCGCGCCCGCCGGGCGGCACCGGACCGCCGCGGGCCTGGTCCTGCGGGACGGCTCCTGGTACGTCAGGACGCTGGTGCTCAGGGAGGCCGGGACATGCTGAGCCGCGACGTGCCGGGCCGGGGCGTGCTGCGGTGCGCCGCGACGCTGGTCACCGCGCTCTGCACCGCCGCCGCTCCCGGCGCCGCGGTGGCGGCCGCTCCCCGGACGGGCGCCGGAGCCGTGGTGGCCGCGCCCGGAGCCGGTGCCGGGACGGCGCCCGCTCCCGGAGCCGCGGCCGTGGTGACCGCGCCCGGAGCGGCCGCCGCCGTTTCCGGCGCGGGGAGCCCGGACTCCGGAGGCGGGGAGACCGTCCGCGCCACCGGGGGGCGTGCCCCCGCGGGCCGCGCCGCCGGCGGCAACCTCCCCCGGAGCCGTGCCTCCGCCGGCCGCGCCGCGGGGGACGCGGACGAGGCCGTCGGCGGTCTCACGTTCATCCGGTGCGGCTCCGGAGGCGGTCCGGGATGCGTGACGCGCGTCAGGCGCTGGTGGAAGAAGGTCGCCGGGAGCGCGGCACTCCCACCGGACGGCGCCGCCCCGCACCGGGGCCGGACGGACGCCGCAGGTGAACCGGTCGCGGACCGGCCGGGCGCGGCCGGGCTCTCCGGTCTCCGGGGCCGGGCGGGCACGCCGTACGCGCCCGGCCCTTCCGGCCGGGCGGGCGGCCCGCCGTACGGGGCCGACTCGCTGGCGCTGCCGTACGGTCCGGACCCCAGAGAGCCGCTGGAGGCGTCGGCGCGCGGCGGGACGGTCCCCGCGCGGGGGGCCGGTGGCGGCGGATCCGGCAGCGGCGGGGCCGGCACGGCGGGAGAGGACGCCGGGCGGGCCCGGGCGCGGCCCCCGGCGGCGGCCGTGGCGGCGGCGGAGCGCCTCGACCTGCCCCGCCCCGAGATCGGCTCCTCCCCCCGGCCGGAGGAGCTGCAACTGGTCCGGTTCCCGATCTGGCTCACCGTCCCGCGGAGGACCTGGCGCCCGCGCACGGCCACCGCCACCGAGGACGGGACCACCGCCACCGTCGTCGCCCGGCCGGTCCGCGTGACCTGGACCATGGGCGACGGCACCACGGTGGTCTGCCGGGGCCCGGGCACGGCGTACCGCGAGGGCCGGGACGACCCGCGCCGCCCCTCGCCCACCTGCGGCCACACCTACCTCGAACCGAGCACGGACGCCGCGGGCGGCGAGTACCGCGTCACCGCGACGGTCACCTGGGAGGCCACCTGGACCGCCGGCGGGCGGAGCGGCCCGCTCCCGCCCCTGACCACCTCGGCGGGCACGGCCTTCCGCGTCGCCGAGTCCCAAGCGATCGTCACATCCTGATGTCACAGCCTGCAGAGGGGGAAGCAGTGGTCACGACGGCGGTCAGACCGGCGCGGCCGACGACCGGCGCTCCGAGGAAACGCCGGAGCACCGCCAGAGTGCTGTTCGGGACCGTCCTCGTGGCGGCGTGCGCGCTCGGCTCGGCCGCGGTCACCCTGCGGACCGGCGGCATGGACGGCGCGGTGGCCGTCCGCGCGGACCTCCCGGCCGGACACGTGCTCACCGCGGACGACCTGCGCACGGTCACCGGGAGCACGGCGGCCGGGCTCATCCCGGCGAGCCGGGCCGAGAGCCTGGTCGGCAGGAGGCTCACCCTCCCGGTGGTGGCCGGCGCCCTGCTCACTGAGAAGAACATCGGCGCCGCCGCCTACCCGCGGCCGGACCAGGCGCTGATCGGCGCCGCGGTACGGCCCGGGCAGTACACCCCCGGCCTCGCACCCGGCGACCGGGTCGCCGTCGCGGAACTCCCCGGCGACACCGTCGTCACGAGCACCCGGGCCAGGTCACAGCCGGTGATCGCTGTGGTGACCGACGTGCGCCGCCCCGAGCAGCCGCAGAGCCCCGCCGTGGTCACGCTGCTGCTGTCCCGGAACGACGCCGAGAAGATCGCGGTCCCGGTCGCGCAGGGACTGTTCAGCCTGGTCCAGGTCTCGCCGGAGGCGCGATGACCGTCATCGGCGTCGCCTCGATGAAGAACTCCCCGGGCGTGACCACCCTGGCCCTCGCCCTGGCGGCCACCTGGCCCGGACCCGACGTGATCCTGGCCGAGCTGGACGCCTCCGGCGGCGAGCGCCGCGGCCGCTTCCGGCTCGAACCGGCACCGGGCACCGTCTCCCTCGCCGCCGAGACCCGCAGCCGCCGCGACGCGGACGTGCTCTGGCGCCACACGCAGGCCCTCCCCGGCGGACTGCGGGTGATCACCGCCCCCACCCGGCCGGACCACGCCCACACCGCGCTCATGACGCTCAGCGCCACGCTGCCGGAGGTCTTCGGCAAGCTCCCGGCCGGCACGGCCGTCCTCGCCGACCTGGGCCGCCTGGCGGGCCCGGCCGCGGAGCTCGCCGCGAGCATGGACCGCGTCCTGGTGCTGGCCCGCCCCCGGCTGACGGACCTGGCCCACCTGGAGGGCCTGGCGGAGACCGTGCCCCACGCCGAACTGGTCCTGGTCGGCCGGGGCGACTACCCGCCCCGGGAGGTGACCGACGCGATCGGCGTGCGGATCCGCGCCCACGTCGCGCACGACCCGGCCGCCCAGGCGTTCCTGGAAGGACGGCGGCAGCGGACCCGCCTGGTCCGGGCCGCCCGCCGCATCTCCGGCGCGCTCGCCGCGGTGGCCCCGCTGGAAGGCGCGGCGTGACCGGGCAGGTGCTGCTCTCCGTGCTGGCCGGGGCGGGCGCCGGGGCCGGGCTCCTGCTGATCGTCTCCGGGCTCCGCCGGGGCGGGGACGACCGGGAGCACAGGGAACGGCTCGGGCGCGGGCCTCGCGCCGACCGCCGCACCCTGGTCCGGCTCGCCGCCTCGCTGGCCGCGGCCGCCGCCGTCGCCCTGCTCACCCGGTGGCCCGTCGGCACCGCGCTGGCCGGGCTCGCGGGCTGGTTCCTGCCGGGGGTGCTCGGTCCGGACCGCGAGCACGCCCGGACCGTGGAGCGGATCGAGGCCGTCGCGAGCTGGGCGGAGATGCTCCGCGACGTCCTCGTCACGCCGACCCGCCTGCAGCAGGTCGTCACCGCGACCGCGCCGATCGCGCCGCAGGCGATCCGCTCCCGGATCGTCTGGTGCGCCGCGCGGGTCGACCGGGGCGAGCCGCTCCCGGACGCGCTCCGGCAGCTCGCCGCGGAACTGGCCGACCCGACCGGCGACCTGGTGTGCTCGGCGCTGGTCCTGGCCGCCGGACGGCGGACCGACCGGCTCGGCGACCTGCTCGGCGCACTGGCCGACACCGCCCGCGCCCACGCCGCCCTCCGGCTGCGCGTCGCCGACGCCCGGGCCCGGGCCCGGGCGTCCGCACGGGCGATCGTCGTCGCGACGGCGGCTGCGGCGGGCGCCCTGGTGGTGTTCAACCGGGAGTTCCTCGCCCCCTACGACACCGTGGACGGGCAGTTCGTCCTGCTGGTGACCGGGCTGGTCTGCGCCGCCTCGTTCCTGCTGCTCCACCGGACCGGCCGGATCGCCGACCCGCCGCGCCTGCCGCCCTCCGGAACCGGCGGGGGTGAGGGCTGATGGTGGTCGCACTGCTGCTCGGCGCGGGCGCCGGGCTGGGGCTGGTCTCGGTGCTGTTCGGGATCTGGCCCGCCCGGCCCACGCTCGCCCAGGAGCTGCACCGGCTCCGCCACGGCACCCCCGCACGGCACGGCGCCGGTGCCGCCGGGGGCTGGCGCGGCCGCATCGGCCGCCCGCTGGCCGGGCCGCTGGCCGCCTGGGGCCTGCCCGGCACCGCGACCCGCCGTGACCTGGCCGTCTGCGGCCGGAGCGCGGAGAGCCTGTTCGGGGAGAAGGCCGCGGCGGCCCTGGCGCTCGCGCTGGTCGCCCCCGCCGCGCACGCCGTCGCCCTGTGGGCCGGTGTCCCGCTGCCGTGGCAGCTGTCCGCCGGGGCGGTCCTGCCGCTGGCGGTGACGGGCTTCCTGCTCCCCGAACCGGCGTTGAAGGCCCGGGCCGCCCGGCGGCGGGCCGAGCTCCGGCACGCGCTGGCGGCCTTCCTCGACCTGACCGTCATCGCCCTGGCGGACGGCCGCGACCTGGACGGTGCGCTGGCCGAGGCGGTCCGGGGCGGGAGCGGGTGGGCGTTCACGCGGCTCCAGGGCGCGGTGAGAGCCGCCCAGGCCGCCCGCCGCCCGCCCTGGGCCGCCCTGGGGCGGATGGGCGAGGAGTACGGCGTGCGCGAGCTGGCCGAGCTCGCCGTCGCGGGGGGACTCGCCGGGGCCGACGGCGCCCGGCTGCGCGCCTCGCTCGCGGCCCGGGCCGCGGCGCTGCGGGCCCGCGAGCTCGCCGAGGTCGAGACGGCCGCCCGGATCGCGGCGGAGCGCATGGGCCTGCCCGTGGCCGGTCTGCTCCTCGGCTTCCTGGTCTTCATCGGGTATCCGGCCGTCGTCTCGGTGCTGTCCGGGCTCTAGAACCGCTGGAGGAGCTCTGCGCGACGGGGGGAACGAGGTGATCCGCGACCGGACGCGGTGGTCCGCGGCGGGCCGGACGGTGTCCTCGATGGGCCGGACGGTGGTGGGCCGGAGGGGGCGCGCGGCGGATCGGGGCGCCGCGACGGTGCAGGCGGCGGTGGCCTTCCCCGCCGCGCTGCTGCTGGTCCTGCTCGTCGTCCAGTTCGGAGTGTGGCGGCACGCCGTACACGTCGCGGAGGTGACGGCGGCCGAGGCGCTGGCGGCCGCCCGGGTCCGCGGGGCCGGTGCGGGCGGCGGCCAGGCGAAGGCCGCGCTGCTGCTGCCGCAGCTCGGACGGTCGGCGCTGCGCGACCCGCAGGTGTCGGTGTCCCGCACGGCGGAGACCGCCCACGCGGAGGTCAGCGGGGCCGCCCAGGCGGTCGTGCCGTTCCTGGAGCTGCCGGTGCGGGTGGTCGTGCACGGGCCGGTGGAGGGGGCGGGGAACGCGGGGGGCGGCCGGTGAGACCGGTACGGGGTGACCGGGGGGCGGCGGGCACGGCGCTGCTGCTGTCCGTGCCGCTGCTGGTCCTGCTCGCCCTGGCCGCGCTCGTGACGGGCGGCCTGGTCGGCGCCCGGCTGGAGGTCGACGGCGCCACCCGCCAGGCGGCCCGGGCCGCCGCCGTCGCCCGCGATCCGGGCGCGGCCCTGTCGGCGGCCCGGTCCGCCGCCGAGGCGGCGCTCGCCTCGGGCCGCACCGGCTGCGCCGGGCGCGATCTGCACGTGGGCGTCGGGGCGCTGCAGCCGGGCGGCACCGTGACCGTCACCGTGACCTGCCGCATCCGGCTGGCGGACATCGCGATGGCGCGCGTCCCGGGCGGTACGGACCTCACCTCGGCCTTCGCCGTACCGGTCCACTCCTGGCGGGTGCGGTGAACGGAGCGGCGGAGGAGGGCGCGGTGGACGGGCCCGCGGGGGCGCGGGGCGGAAGGAGGCACGGGAGGCACGCGATGAGGGGGAGCCTGCGATGAGAGGCATCGCGGTGGGCGTCGTGGGCGCACTGCTCCTGCTGGCCGGGATCGTCGTGGACGGGGGACTCGTGCTCGCCGCCCGGGCACAGGCGGTCAACGAGGCGTACGAGGCCGCGCGCGCGGGTGCCCGGCAACTCGACTTCGCCGCCTACCGGCGTGTCGGGGAGATCCGGCTGGACCCGGTCCGCGCCCGGGCCGCCGCGCTGGCCTACGCCGCCGCGACCCCCGACTCCGCCGCGGTGGAGGTCTCCGGCGACACGGTGACGGTCGTCGTCCGGGCCACCCGGCCGCTGCGGATCCTAGGCCTCGTCGGGGTGGGCGACGTCCAGGTCACCGGCAGGGCGTCGGCGACGGCGCAGCGCCGGACGGCGGGAGCGCCGTGACGAGGAGGAGGGCGTGACCCCGGACGGCGCGGGTGCCGCGGCGGGGGCGCCGCGATGAGGAGGGCGTCGGCGGTCGCCGCGCGGGCGGCGCGCCTGACCGGTGCGCTCGTCGTGCTCGCGGCGGTCGAGGCGGGGCTCCCGGTCCTCCTGGTCCGGCTCGCCGCTCCGCCCCCGCCGGAGCGGCTCCCGGCGTGGATCGCGGCGCTGGTCCCCACCCGGGTCCCGTCGTGGGAGGAGGTCGGGGAGGCGCTCGCGGCCCCGCTCCCTGACGGCGCGCCGCTCGCGCTCCTGGCCGGCTCGCTCTGGCTGCTGTGGGCGGCGTTCACGGTCGCCGTGCTCGCCGAGACCGCCGTCGCGGTGCGCGGCGTGGAGATCCGCACCCCACCGCTCGGACCGGTGCGGGTCGTGGCGGAGCGGCTGGTCGGGGCGCTGGCCGCGGTGGCGCTGCCGCTGGACCGGCCGCCCGCGGCCGTCCGGGCGGAGCCGTCGACGATCATGGTGGCCGCCGCCGACGACTCGTGCCCGACGGCGCCGATGCGCAGGATCACCCTGGAGAAGGACGCGACCGACCCGGGCGGTCCGCCGCCCGCTCCCCGGTCCTCCTGGCCGCCCGTCCCCGTTCCACCTGTCCGGCGGCCGTCTCCGCCCGTCCCGGTGCCGCAGGCGCGGACTCCCTCCGCCGGGTTCCCGCCGGGCCCGGTCCTCCGGGACGCGGACCCGGATCCGCCCGCGACGGCCGCGGGCGCCCCCGGCGACCCGGCGGGTCCGGCCCCGGCGGGTCGGGCGGCTCCCACCCGCGTGCGTCCGGCCGGCGCGCCCTCCGGGTCCTGCGGGGACGCCGGTGCGGGAGGGCCCGAGCCTGCGCCCGGCGATCCGGCGGCGCCGGGTGCCGCCGCCCGGGAGGCGGCCCCGCGGACGGGGCTGGCGGTGGAGACCCCGTCGGGGGGTGTGGTCTCCCTGCCCTTCGCCGCGGGGGTCAGCACCGCCCACGCCGCCGCCCGTCTCCACCGCCACCGGAGGAGGCGGATCCTCCTGCGGGTCCAGCAGACGGCTCCGGTCCAGGCTCCGCCCGAGGGTCCGGCTCCGGCCGGGTCGGGACCGGAGCCGGAGCCCGCCCCCGTCGTGCGGGCGCTGCGCCGGGCCCACCTGCGGACCTGCGCGGACCGGGGAGAGGGGCCGCCGTCCGACGCGGACCTGGTGCGGCAGGCGTTCTCCCTCCGGGTCCCGGACCGGTTACTCGCCGGCCACCGCACGGACCGGAGCCGGGTCGAGGTCGGACTCGCCGGGCTCAACCTGGGCCTCACCGGGGCCGGGGCCGCCCCCGCAGCCCGCGCGCTGGTCCTCGACCTGCTCCGGCAGGCCGGGTGGTTCCGTGCCGAGGTCGTCATCCGTACGGCGGACCTGCGGGAGTTGTTCGGCCTGTCCGCGCGGGAGGCGGAGAGCCTGGCGGGCGCCGTACCGGGCCTGGCGGTCGTCGAGTCGGCGGACGCGGCCGTCGACCGGTTCACCGAGACGCACTTCGCCCGGCGCCGGATGCTGATCGAACGCGCCGCGACCGACGTCGCCGAGCTGCGGGAACGCGATCCCGGAGAGGCGCTGCCCGCCGTACTGCTGGTCGCCGCGGTGACCGAGGAGCTCTTCGACTGGGACGTCGCCGGACTGCTGGCGTCCTCCTCCCGGACCGGCACCGGGGCGCTGCTCCTCGGAGACTGGCCGTCCGGGACGACCTGCGAGATAGGACCGGACGGCCGGGTCGGCGCGGTGGAGGGACCGGAGGCCGGGAACCTGCTCGGGGGGTGGCTCTTCCACCTGCCGCCCGACGAGGCGCGCGACTGCCTGCGCGGGTTCGCCGTCCCGGACGGGGACGGCCTGCGCGGGCTCGCCGTCCCGGACGGGAACGGCGGGCGCCCGGCGGAGGAGGGCGCGGACCCGGACGCGCTGCCGCCCTGGGAAGGGCCGGAACCCGTGCGGCTGTCCATCCTCGGGCGCCCGGTCGTCCAGGTGAAGGGCCGCCCCGAGGCGGTCCCCCTGGACGGTCCCGCCCTGCACCTGCTCGTCCTCCTCGCCCTGCACCCGGACGGCGTGGGGAGCGGGGAGATCCGCGCCGCGCTGTGGCCGGGCGCGTCGCGGGACGCCTGCGTGCACGCCGCCCTGCGGTGCCTGCGCGACACGCTGCGGGCCGCCGCCGACGGCGCGGACCGGGGGCGGCGCGGCTCTCCGTTCATCAGGGAGGACGGCGGGGTCTACCGCCTCGACCCGGTCATGGTCGCCGTGGACCTGTGGGACTTCGAGGCCGTGGTGGAGGAGGCGCGCACGGCCGGCGACGGCAGGACGCGGCTCGGAGCCCTAGACTGCGCCGCCCAGCTGTGCCGGGGCGCCCTGGCCGAGGGGCTCGCCTGCGGGTGGATCGACGAGCGGCGGAGCGCGCAGACGCGGCTCCGGACGGACGTGCTCGCCGAGCTGGCCGGGCTCCGCGCCGAAGACGACCCCCGCGCCGCCCTCGGCGTCCTCGAGCGCGCCGTCGCCCTGGACCCGGACCCGGAGGAGCTGTGGCGCCGCCTCATCCGCCTCCAGCTCGAACTCGGCCGGCGCGACCGGGCGGAGGAGACGGCGGCGCGCCTGCGGGAGCGCCTGGACGCGATGGGGGTACGGCCCACCCCCGAGACGGAACGGCTGCTGGCCGAGCTCTGACCCCTCCCGCGGGCGGACGGGACTCGCCGCGGGCTCGTGCCCCGCCGCGCCGGGACCGGGGCGAATGCTCACGCAGGGGGCATCCGATGGTTACTCCCACCTCAGCCGTCGGTCATCTGCGATTGTCAAGTTCGGGCCGTAGGTCGTCCGCACGCCTGAGGAGACGCATGTTCCGACGACTCGGCCCCATCATCACGACCGCACTGGCACTGTTCACGGCGCTCACCCCCGCGGCGGGCGCCGCGGCGGCGCCGGAGGTGGTCAACGTCGCCCACCGGGGCGCCTCCGCCTACGCGCCGGAGAACACCCTCGCCGCCTTCGACCTGGCGCGGGAGCAGCGCGCCGACATGTTCGAGCTCGACGTGCAGGAGACCAGGGACCACGAGCTGGTCCTGATGCACGACACGGCCCTGGCCCGCACCACCGACGCCGAGCAGGTCTTCCCGGATCGGGCGCCGTGGCGGGTCGGCGACTTCACCCTCGCGGAGATCCGGAAGCTGGACGCGGGCTCCTGGTTCGCCTCGCGGTACGCGGGCGAGCCCGTGCCGACGCTCGGCGAGGCGCTGCGCGCGATGGACGGCAGCGGGCTGGGGCTGCTGCTTGAGGTCAAGGCGCCGCACCTCTACCCGGGCATCGAGGCCCGCATCGCCACCGAGCTGCGGCGCCACTCCTCCTGGCTGCGCCCCGGCAGGCTCGTGGTGCAGTCGTTCGACTGGGACTCGATGCGCACGTTCCACCGGGCCATGCCCCGGGTCCCGGTCGGCCTGCTCGGCACGCCGGCGGCCGCGGAGCTGCCGGAGCTGGCGGCGTTCGCCGACCAGATCAACCCGCCGCACACCGCCCTCACGGCCGACTACGTCCGCCGCGTCCACCGGCGCGGCATGGAGGTCCACACCTGGACCGTGGACGATCCGGCGGTCATGCGCCGCCTGATCTCCCAGGGGGTGGACGGCATCATCACCAACAAGCCCGACGTGCTGCACCGGCTCGTCCGCTGATCCGGGCCGCCGCGCCGGGTGCGGCTCCTCGCTAGGCTGCGGGCATGTCGGCAGCCGATCAGGAGACCGTGCCCGGCGGGGACCTCGCGCCGCTGCTCGGCGGGGCGTGGAGCGCCGGATCGCACCGCGACGCGCTGGCCGGCCTCGCCCGGCTGGGGTGGACGCCGTGCGGGGTCGGGGACTGGGCGGTCGCCCTGCGTTCCCCGGACGGCCTGCTGGCCGCCCGGGTCTGCCCGTTCGACCCGGCCTACCCGGCGTTCCTGGAGCTGTGCAGCCGCCTGCCCGGCAACCCGTACCTGCCGCGCGTCGCGTTCAGCACGCCGCTGGAGGGCGGCGGTTCGCTGGCGGTGCTGGAGTTCCTGGCGCCGGTGGAGGAGCGCACCGCGGCCGACGTGGCGCGGCGGTGGCGGGAGGGCGGCGGCGACCCGGCCCTGCAGGAGGTGCGGCGCGCCGCACTGGAGATCGACGCGCGGTTCCGCGCCCGGGTGCCGTGGTGGGACGGGATCGACCTCAACCCCGGCAACGTACGGCGGGCGGTGGACGGGAGGATCGCGTTCATCGACGTGTTCTGCATGGACGGGGCGGCGCTGTACGGGCAGGTCCTCGCCGACGCGGCCGTGGTCCGCGACCGGTTCCCCGCCGACGGGACCCGGTATCTGCTGGACATCCCCCACATCGCCCGCGAGAGCGGGCCGGAGGAGATCCGCGCGCTGCGCGCCGCCTGGGGGTGACCGCCGCGCGGGCGGCGGCGGTCAGGGGAGGCGTCCGTCACGGACGCGGTCGACGGCCGGGGCTGACATCGCCCGCTCCGGCTCTGCCCGATCACTCACCGTGACGAGCGGGATCGTCGCCGCGTGACGGTGTCGCACGTCACCACGGATTCGGGCGCTTGGTGGACAGTGTGTAACCCGTGGCCCGATCACAGTCGGTCGTCGCCGAGGTGATGGTGACCCGCTGGTAACCTCTCGGCGGATCGGGAGGTGAACGATGGCGTTCAGTGGATTGGCCGCGCCCAGCGAGGCGGAGCAGGTCATCGGTACGGATGAGCTCTTCTTCTCGACGACGGACCGGCACGGGCTCATCCGCAGCGGCAACTCGGTCTTCGTCCGGATCTCCGGCTTCTCCGTCGAGGAGCTCGTCGGCGCCCCGCACAACATCGTGCGCCACCCCGACATGCCGGCCGGGGTGTTCCGGCTGGTGTGGGACCGCCTGCTCTCCGGGCGCCCGGCGGGGGCGTACGTGCAGAACCTCGCCAAGGACGGCAGCCGCTACTGGGTCTTCGCGACCATGACACCCTCGGAGGACGGCTTCCTGTCGGTCAGGATGGCGCCGCGGGCCGATCTGCTCGGCGCCGTCAAGCAGGTGTACCGGCAGGTCGCCGCGGCCGAGGCGGAGGCCGCCGAACGCGACGGGCTGAACCGGCGCGAGGTGGCGCAGGTCGGCATGGAGCGGCTCGAACACGCCCTGCGCGAGCTCGGCTTCGGCTCGCACGACGAGTTCCTGACCGAGGCGCTGACGACCGAGGTCGCCGCCCGGGGCCGGCTGGCCTCCGCGACCTACGCCCGGCCGTGGGCGCAGGGGCCGATCGCCGAGGTGCTGGCCGGCGCCGGAGCGCTGGAGACGCTCCTGGCCGACACGGTGCGGCGGCTGGAGGGCTACCGGGCGTTCAGCGACCGGCTCGCCCGGTCGTCCGCGCAGGTGCTCGGCGTGGCCCGCCGGCTCGACCGCATGGTCGCCGCCGCGCAGACCGCCTCCACGCTGGCCGCCGGGACCGCGCCGGTGCTGCACAACGTCTCGCGGGTGATGGCCACGTCGGCCCGAACCGCGGTGACCGCCCTGGAGCTGCTGGTGCCCGGGCTCGCCGCGCTGCGCTCGGACCTCGCGGACCTGCGTTTCCGGATCGCGCTGTCCGCCCTGCACAACGACATGGTCGCCGCGTTCGCCGCCGAGGTCGTGGACGACGTCGCGCCGCCGGCCTCGCTGCAGGAGGTGCCGCTGCTCTGCGACGCGGTGCAGGAGAGCGTGGCGGAGATGGCGGCCACGGCGCAGCGGGTGAACCGGGCGCTGCACGAGATCGTCGCCGGGCTCGCGGAGGCGGGGGAGCGGCTGGAGGAGTTCCGCCGCCTCCTCGGGCAGTGGCGGATCCTCGTCATGCGCCACGGGGCCGAGGACGCGCTCGGAGACCTGGTGGACTCGATCGACGACGAGTTCGCCGCGAGCTGGGACGGCATGCACATGCTGCGTGCGCTGAGCCGGGAGTTCGAGAGCTCGGCCGTACCGCTCGGCGTCGAGGCGCCGGCGGCGCAGATCGGCCGGATCCGCGCCGCGGCCACGGCCTCCCGGGACGCCGCCACGGCCGCCCAGGACGCCTCCTGAGGTCTCCGGCGGCGCCTTCCGGGGTGCCCGGAGTCGCCTCGTGAAGTGCCCGGAGTCGCTCCCCGGGGTGCCCGGCGGCGCCTTCCGGAGCGAGCCGCTCTCCCGGGGCAGCGGCCCGCGCCGCCTCCTGGTGCGGCGGGCGGGGTGTCACACCTGGCCGGCGTGGGCGGCCAGGATGCGCCAGCCGTGCTCGTCCGTGTGCACCCAGGTCCGGGTGTAGCGCATCCGGAAGGAGAACGGCTCGCCCGCGAACGTGCCCTCCAGCGTGCCGAGGAAGCAGGTGACGCCGGTGGTCCCCTCGACGAGGACGGTCAGGTCCTCCTCGGCGACCTTCGTCATGACCTGGGTCCGCGAGCGGTGGTTGTCGAGGTCGAGCCGCTTGGCCTCCGGGTGGCATCCGCCGTCCGGCGGCCCGGTGAAGACGAGCCGCTCGTGGAGGAGCCGGTCCAGCTCCTCCACGTCCCCGGCGAGCTGCGCCGCCTGAAGGCGCCTCTCGGCCGCGTACAGCTCCTCGGCAAGGGTGCTGCGGTCGGTCATGGTGGTCCTTCCTGGGCATGGGCCCGCCGGGACACGGACGAGCCGGTGGTCGTGCCATCCGGTGTACGGCACCGGCCCGGCGACCGGCAAGGAGCCGGTGAGCGGCAAGGGGACCGGGCCGGATCCTCACGGACCGCCCGCGTCCGGCGGGACCGCGTGCGCCCGGTGATCCTGCGGCCGGACCCGGTGACCGCCCGCGACCGCGTCGGACGGAGAACTCCCGTGGATCCGGCGACCGGTTCCGGGGCGCACGCGCCATTCTGGAGAGAGCAGATCCGCATCCCCTCGCCCACGCAGGAGCCGCCGATGCCCGCCCGCCGGATCGTCCCCAACGTCCAGTCCGAGGCCCTGGAGGAGAGCGCGGAGTTCTACGCGCTCCTGGGCCTGGAGCGGGTCATGGACCACGGCTGGATCGTGACGCTCGCCTCCCCGTCCGCCCCCACCGCGCAGATCAGCGTCATGACCGCTGACGCGACGGCGCCCGTCACCCCCGACATGAGCATCGAGGTGGACGACGTGGACGCCGCCTACGCGGCCATGCGCGACAGCGGCGCCGAGATCGTGCACCCGCTGCGGGACGAGGAGTGGGGCGTGCGCCGGTTCTTCGTCCGCGACCCGAACGGCCGCGTGGTCAACGTCCTGGGGCACCGGTGACCGCGGAGGCCCGCTGACGGCGGGCGCCGTCAGCGGGCCCGGCGGCCGACGCGTCACCGGGTCCGGCGGTCACGCCGCGCGGCGCGTCACCGGGTCCGGCGGCCGCGCCGCACGCGGGGCGCCGTACGCCGGGCGCCGGCCGCCGCGAAGCCGCCTCCCGCGGGCACTCCGGCCTCCCGGCCGCGCCCGGCGGCGCTACACGTGGTGGACGG
The DNA here is from genome assembly GCF_039534085.1 of Planomonospora alba. NCBI lineage: Bacteria > Bacillati > Actinomycetota > Actinomycetes > Streptosporangiales > Streptosporangiaceae > Planomonospora > Planomonospora alba. The sequence goes on along the minus strand of NZ_BAAAUT010000094.1, from coordinate 1,052 downwards.
TGATCGTTCGGGACACCCGGTCCTCGGTGCTGGGCTCCACGATCACGAACTGCTCCATCATGCCGCAGTCCTCGTGCCGGAGGATGTGGCAGCGGTACATGTACGGCGCGGCCGGGTCGGTGAACAGGCCGAACCTGACGGCGAGCCGTACCGTGCTCTTCGGCGGCAGGTAGACCGTGCCCTTACGGAAGCGACCTGGGAAACGCATGCGGGATCGTCCCTCGTATGTCCCCCGATCACTGACCTGCGGCCGCACACGACGGCATCCGGCTGCGTGTGATCGCTGGAAAAGGCCGCACCAAGCCCCTGGTCAGGGGCCTGGCGGCTGGTGGCGATGGTGCCTCGGCGGGGCACGGCGCAGATCTACGGCGTCTGAACCCGTGGGTCTGCGCGGTCGCCTTGTCGCGGAGGCGTGCGTCGCGGTGGCCAGGGGACGACGTGGACCCCGGCCCATCGAATGATCATGCGTGTGTCGGCGCCGGCTCTCACCGCTGAGGACCGGCCGACGGGAAAACAGCGCCCTGGCGTGTCTGGCGGTACCGGGCGGTTGAACTCCGCGGGGAGCTGCCGACCAGTTCCACCGTGCCTTCCTCCCGCATGATCGAGAGCCAGCGCCGTACCGTCTGATCCGTGAGCCCGGTGCGCCGGGCCAGCTCGGCTCTCGAGAGGGTCTCGTCGCCGAGCGCGCCCAGCAACTGCGGACGCCGGTCGGCCCGTGTGGAAGCCGGGGCTCCGGCAGAGGTACGGTCGCGCAGCCGCTGGGGCAGCTCGTAGCGGGCCCAGCGCCGGGTCCCTGTCTGAAGTACGAGCTCGCGCGCCACCAGATCCCGCAACTCGGCCGTGGCGACCCGTGAATCCACACCGGTCGTGCTCCGATAGGAGCGGTTGTCCAGGATCTCCCCGTCCCGGAGCATCGCCAGTGCGATGCACTGGCTGCCGGTGAGTCCCCTCTCCGAGGCTCTCGATCCATCTCACGGTCTTCTCATTCAACAACGCGTGAGCGTTTTTCATCCTGAGTAGCGGTCCTCTTCGATGAGCTGCAGGACGACGAT
>NZ_BAAAUT010000093.1:0-17865 GCF_039534085.1 Planomonospora alba | reverse complement strand
GACGGCCGGGCGTGGCACCTGGTGGCCGCCGCCGCCGGAGCCGACGAGGAGGTCGCGGCCGAGCTGGAGCGGGCCGCCGCCCGCGCCCGCGAGCGCAGCGGCCACGAGGCGGCCGCGGCGGCGTACGAACGGGCCGCCCGCCTGAGCGCCGAACCCGCCGCCCGCGCCCGCCGCGAGGCCCTGGCGGCGGAGGCGGCGCTGGAGGCGGGTGACCTGGAGCGCGCCAGGGCCCGCGGGGACCGCGCCGCCCGGTGGCCGGACGGGGCCCCGGCGGTGAACGCGCGGATCGCCCAGGTGCGGGCGCTGGCGGACTTCTGGCAGGGCTCCTACTCCGCGGCCCACCGGTCGCTGCTCGACGGCGCCGGGCTCGTCCGCGACACCGATCCGGGCCAGGCCGCCGCGCTGCTGATCCAGGCCGTCCACACCTCCTGGTACCTGGGAGAACGGCAGCTCGCGGCGACGCTGGAACGGCTGGCCGCGCTGCCGCTGGACGACGCGGACCCGCTCGCGCCGGTGGGCCCCTACCTCGCCCATCTCGACCGGGGCCGCCGCGAGCGGCCGCCGCCGCTGGGCGACGTCCTCGCGGCGGTGCGGCGGCGGGGCCGGGTCCCCGACCAGGTGGTGGCGATCCTGTGCGGGGCGGCGCTCGCGCTGGGCCAGGACGCCGACGCCTACGAGCCGGCGGCCGGGCTCGCCGCCGGGCACCGCGCCCGGGGCGGTGCCGGGCGGCTGCCGACGGTGCTGTTCTTCATGGCCGAGGGCGAGGTGTTCGCCGGACGGCACCTGGACGCGCTCGCCACGGCGACCGAGGCCCTCGGACTGGCCCGCGACACCGGCCAGGGGCAGTGGGTCAGCCAGTTCGCCGGCGTGCTCGCCCACCTCGACGCGCTCAAGGGGGAGGAGGCGGCCTGCCGGCGCAACGCCGAGCGGGGGCTGGCGGGGACCGCCGCCGGGGCCATGTCCCCCGGCGCGCCGTGGGCGCACTGGTCGCTCGGGCTGCTGGAGCTCGGCCTGGGCCGCGCCGAGGCGGCACTCGCCCGCTTCGAGCGCCTGACCCGCGAGCCGATGCGCCACCACATCTGCGCCACCCGCTCCACTCCCGACCTGGTGGAGTCGGCCGTGCGGGTGGGCGCGCCGGAACGCGCCGCCGAGCCTCTGGCGCGCTTCGAGCGGTGGGCCGGGTCGGTGGGGCGGCCGTGGGCCGAGGCGCTCGTGCTGCGCTGCCGCGGGCTGCTCGCCGCCGACGACCGGGCCGAGGAGTTCTACACGGCGGCTCTCGAACTGCACGACCGGGACGGCCGCGCCCCGGAGTACGCCAGGACCGCGCTGCTGTACGGCGAGTGGCTGCGCAGGGCCCGGCGGAAGGCCGAGGCGCGCGGGTCGCTGAACGCCGCCCTGGAGGTCTTCGACCGGCTCGGCATGCGGCCGTGGGCCGAGCGCGCCCGCGGCGAGCTCACCGCGACCGGCGCCCGGGACCGGGGCCCCGGTCCCGCCGGGGGCGCGGCCGCCGGCCTGACCCCGCAGGAGCTGCAGATCGCCCGGCTCGCCGCGCAGGGCCTGTCCAACCGCGACATCGCCGCGCGGCTCTTCCTCAGCCACCGGACGGTCGGCTACCACCTCTACAAGGCCTATCCCAAGCTCGGCGTCGCCTCCCGGGGCGAGCTCGCGGGCCTCGCCGATCTGCTGGGGCTGTGACATCCTGTCCAGGTGATCATTCCGGAACGGGTGCTGCCCGGGCAGATGCTCTCCGTGGACGTCGACCGGGTCCCGCCGGTCGTGCTGGGGCCCGGCGTCCTCGTGCGGGCGCTCCCGGGCATGCCGGGGATCCGGACGTGGGTGATCGACATCGCCCCGGGCGCCGAATGGCCGGACCTCGACGTCCACGGCACCTACGGCGAGGCGTACTTCGTCGTGAGCGGCGAGGTCATCGAGGGCGACCGCACCCACGGCCCGGGCGCCTACGTCGCCTTCGGCCCGCGGACGAGCCACCGGCCCCGCACGGAGACCGGTGTGCGCGCCTTCGGCTTCAACTACGACGTCACCGGCTGACGCCCGGCCACGACGTCACCGCCTGGCGCGGGTCGGAGCGCCTCCCTGAGCGCGGCGGCCTTCGTGGCCGGGTCGTAGCCGGGCCCGACGCCTTCGACGATGACCAGATCGCCCTCCAGGTGGTCCGTCCGCAGCGGCAGGATCTCCTGGTAGGCGGCCGACCCGTACCAGTCCCGCGCGTCCTTCCCCGACGGGAACTCCAGCATGACGACGTCCCCGGGCCACCGGCCCTCGCGGACGTCCAGCGCTCCCCCGTGGACGAGGAAGCGGCCGGAGAACGGGTCCATCGTCGCCTGGATCCTCTCCATGTACTCCAGCACCTGCGGGTGGAGCCTGTCCGGGTCGCGGAGATGCGCGATCACGTAGGCGGTCACTGTTCCTCCTGGCGTTGCGTGGACGGGGCGGGGCGGGCCGGTCGCCCGCCCCGGGGGTGTTTCAGACTCCGGCCGGCACCTTGTCGAGGAAGCCGAGCACCTGGCCGATCCGCCCGTCGTCGCCGATGACCACGACGTCGAAGCCGACGGCGACCGGCTCGGCGCCCTCGGGTCCCAGGTGCCAGGTGAACCGCGCGATGTCGTGGTGGGCGTCCACGGCGCCGCCGAGGCTGAAGACCAGCCCGCCGAACCGCCCCTGGACCGCCGCGATGGTGGCGTCGAGCCCGTCCCTGCCCCGGACGGAGACCAGCGGGTCGGTGTACACCGCGTCGTCGGCGAGGACCTCCGCCAGGACGGCCTGCCGCGCGGCCGCGTCGGTCTCGTTCCAGGCGGCGAGGTAGCGCTGGACCAGCTCGTTGATGTCGCTCATGTCTGTCTCCTCGGTGGTCGTGTTCCGGCTGCGGTCACCACGGTAGGGAGACGGGGACGGCGGGGAATCTGTCGCGCTTAGGTATTCCGCCCCGGTACGCCCGTCCGCGGTCCCGGTACGCCGCCGGGCCCGCACGGGCGCGGCGGGCCTCCTCGGCCGCCGGTCCCCGAGCACGGCGGAAAGGGGAAGGGGCACGGCGCCTGCCGTGCCCCTTCCCCTCGTCCCGTCCTGCGCGCGGCCCGCGGGCCGCGGCCTCAGGAGGCGTACTGCGGGTAGCCGTAGCCGGTGACCTGGGACTTCGGCCGCACCCGCTCCTCGACCTTGCCGTTGCCGGTGTTGCCCTCGATGGTGGAGACGGTGCCGTCGCCGTTGTCCTTCTTGACCAGGCCGACGTGGTCGATGCCGGACAGGTCGTCGCCCTGCTCCCAGTCGAAGAAGACGACCGCGCCCGGGGTGGCCTTGGTGCCCCAGTTGTCGTTGGCCTTGAACCACTCGGCGTAGGTGACGGTGTAGGCGTCCCAGCCGACGGTCTTGCGCATGCCGGTCTGCTCGCCGACCCAGGAGACGAACATCGCGCACCAGGGGGCGTTGGCGTAGGCCTTGACGCTGCCGCCGTCGCGCTCGATGGTCTCCTGCGCCCGCTGCGACTTCATGTACCACTTGTGGAACTTGGTGCCGCCGCCGGAGGCGTTCTCCTCCACGCCGACCTGCTTCTCGGCGAACTTCAGCAGCTCACCGGCCGTCACCTGCGGCTGCTGGGCCTGCTGGGCCTGCTGCGGGGCCGGGGCGGGGGCCTGCGGCGCGGTGTCGGCGTGGGCCGCACCGGCGGTCAGGGCGACGCCGGCGGTCAGGGCCAGGCCCAGGGCGGTGGTCAGGACGCGGGTGCCGGTGGTGGTGGAGGTCATGGGAAGAAGAGATCCTTCGTCAGGGGTCAGGTCGTCCCTCGGCCGGAGGGGTGGTGCTCGGGTCTTTCAGGCCGTTGCGACCGTTGTCCGGCCGTCTTCCTCCAGTAAGCCGTCCGAAAGTGGCGCTCAAAGTGCACAAAAGGTGCAGGCCGGTTGCAGGCCCTGAGAAGCCTTCAGAAAATCCACGATCATGCCGATAGGCGCGTTTCATCCCTTCGCCGGGCCGGCGGCCCGGAGCGTCGGGGGAGGCATTCCGGCGCGGCGGCGCCGCACACCCCGACCAGAACATGATGAAAAGCCGGGAAATGTACGGATTATCGGTTGGGGTGGCGGCGGGGGTGCCGCACGGAGAACGTCGAATCTTTTTCGCGACGCGCCGGGCCGACTGCCCATCGGAGATTCGCTAATTCGATATAACTGCAGGCATGAGTGGAAGCAAACGCGGACCTGATCCGAAGTGGGGACCTGTGAAGCAGCACCCCTTGCGGGTGCCCGTCGACCTTCTCGGGGACATCAAGGCATCCGCCCAGCAGCGCGGATGTTCGGTGAACGAGTACATCGTCACGGTGCTCGCCCGCGAGCACGACTACGTCCTGGCCCCTCCGCCGCGACCGGTGGCACAGGAGCCGCTCCCACTCATCGAGGGACGGCAGCACGCCGCAGCGTGAACTTTACTTTCTCCTGACGGAAGGAGCCCCTGAGGGGTTAAAGTAAGGCCGCTTGGAAAAGGCGGCCACAAATGCGGAAGCCCCCGCGCTGAAGGCCTCACAAACCATGCGCAGGGACTTCCCCCATAGACACCAGAGGTTCCACGTGCCAGAGACTCGGGCTTGAGTCTCGTCTGCGGCATGTGTGTCTTCTGGTCTTTCACACCTGGAGACCACCATAGACGATGAGTCCCCGGGTCGGCCAGTCATACCCGGAAAACGAACTTTCCGCGTGTCCCGACCCGCCCCCTGTCATACCGGATTTTCCCGTTCTCATGTCCCCCCTTCGTAAAGCCAATCCCCTCCGCGTCCCCCTGGAGTCCCTTCTGGAGGACGGCGCCCTCATGGTGACGCCGTCCCTCGCGCTCTGGCTCGCCGTCGTGGCGGCCGACCCCGACATGCCCGTCCGCCGTGCCGACTGGCGGCGCAACGCGGAGAACACGGCCCGGGAGCTCACCCGGCGGGTCGGCGCCGACATGGTCACCTCCCCGCAGTGGGGCGGGACCTGGAAGGGGCTGATCGAGGCGCTCGGCGTCTCCCGCAGCACGCTCAACAACCTGCTGCGCTGGTTCAAGGAAAAGGGCTACGTGCGGGTGCTCGCCACCGGCTCGACCATCGTCACCCGGCGCCACCTGTGGCTCGGCCGTACGCGCCAGATCGGCGACGGGTTCGGCAACCTCGCCGCCGAGTACGTGCTGACCGTCCCGCGCGCGGCGCTCGCCGCCCTGCGGCTGCCCGTGGAGGAGCTGGCGGCCCTGGCCGAGCGCCCGGACGAGTTCGCCGACCCCGTCGAGGGGCCCCGGGTCGTCACCCAGGACGAGTGGCGGGAGGCGCCCTGGCCTGTGGAAACGCTTCCCGCCCCGCCTGTGGACAGAAGTTGCACCCCTTACGGGCGTCTGTATGTACTAAAGAAGTACCTCCTTCCAACGCGCACGCGCGAGAAAAGCGGACGACCTGCGCAGATTTCGCAGAAACCGGAAAACCCTGACACTCCACCGGTCCGGTCGCACCCGGCACCCGAGAGCATCTGGCCGAACACCGCCACGCCGGAGACCCGCAAGCAGCGACTCCTGGCCTGCCGGAGGCTCCGCGCCGAGAACATGACGCTGCGCGGCCTGTCGGAGCGCCACCTGCGCTCGCTGCTGCGCGTCCCGTTCTCCCTCGGCGCCACCCTCGCCGACGTCAAGTACATGATCGACCACCGCCCGGACGGCACGCCCTGGCTGTACGACGACAAGCCCCACCACCTCGCCGGCTGGCTCAGATACCGGCTGGCGCCGTGGATCGGCGAGGACGGCACGCTGAGGGCGCCGCTGCCCTCCCGGGCGGCGGCCGAGGCCCACCGCAGGCATCTGGCCAGGCAGGCCGCGCGCCGGCAGGAGGCGGCCCGCCTGCGCGCCGAGCGCGCCGACCCCGACCCGGACCTGGTCGCCGAGACGCGGGCCAGGCTCGCCGCCGTCCGCCGCAGCTGCGCCGAACGGCGGGAGGCCGAGGCCGCCGAGGCGATCTACCGGATCCCGCGCACCCGGCCCCGGCTGTCGCCCAAGGAGGACCCGCTCCCGCAGGACGAGGTCTCCCGGCACCGCGCGTCCATCGCCCGGGCGGTCGCGAAGGCCGCCGACCTCGCCGCGCGCAAGCGGGCGGAGGCGGCCGCGCGGGTCCGGCAGGCGTATCAGCGGACGAACCTCGCGAACGGCGTGGCACCGGCATGAACCACGAATGCCGCGACGATTGTAAATCTACCGTGTAAAGGATGCGGGTATGGACGACCCCCGGCCTGAATGGGCCATTTCATCGGGAATCGGTTGACTCACGAACCATGATCCACTATCTGTGTGACGTCAGCGATTCCCGAGAGGTCCGAGGTGCGAAAATGGCCGAGTCAGACCCGGCGCCCACCGCGGCAGGCGCCGCGCCCGACCTGACCCGCCAGGAGTTCCGCGCCCTGCAGGCCGCCGCCTTCGACCGCATCGGCGAGCGCTACGACGAGGCCTTCCCGCACAAGGAGGGCCAGGAGCAGGCCGTCACCTGGCTGCTGCAGCGGCTGCGGCCCGGCGCCCGCGTCCTCGACGCGGGCTGCGGCACCGGCCTGCCCAGCGCCCGTCGGCTCGCCGACGCCGGGATGGCCGTCACCGGCGTCGACATCTCCCCCGTCATGCTCGACCTGGCCCGCAGGAACGTCCCCGAAGCCCGCTTCCTGGAGATGGACCTGCTCGACCTCGGCGAGGAGACCGGCGGCCTCGGCGGCCCCTTCGACGCCGCCGTCGCGTTCTTCTGCCTGCTGATGCTCCCCCGCCGCGACATCGGGCCCGCCCTGCGCCGCCTGCACGGCCTGCTGGTCCCCGGCGGCCTGCTGACCCTGTCCATGGTCGAGATCGACATGGACGACGTCGGCTTCCAGTTCCTCGGCGCCCCCGTGCGCGTCACCGGATACCTCCGCGACGACCTGCGCGCCGTGGTCGAGGAGGCGGGCTTCGAGGTGCAGTACACCGACGCCATCTCCTACGCGCCGGCCACCACCCAGGCCCCGCCGGAGGTCCAGCTCTTCCTCGGCTGCCAGCGCCGTGGCGGTTGACGTGGCGGCCGAGCCCGGGCAGGGGAGCCGCCTGCCGCCGGGACCGCCCCGCCCGCCCGACCTGGCGTTCCTGCGCGCGGCCACCGTGCGGCTGACCGGGGCCCACGGGCCCGCCGGCGCCGCGCGGCTGCTCTGCGAGGAACTCGTGCCGCGCCTGGCCGACACCGCCCGCGTCTACCTCAGCGATCCGGAGGGCGAGGGGCGCCCGCCCCGGCACCACCCGGTCGCCGTCCGCACCGTCGCGGCCCCCGGCGACGGCGGCGCCCCGGAGACCGGCGCCCCGGAGACGGAGGCCCACCCCGCCGGACCGGGCCCCGGCCCGTTCCCCGCGACCGGCGGGGCCGGCACCCGCACGCTCGCCGTACCGCTGGAGGCCTGCGGGCGGCGGCTGGGCGGCGCGATCCTGACCCGCGGCCCCGGCCGCCCGCCGTTCGACGACAGCGCGGTCCTGCTCGCCGGCCAGCTCACCGCCGTCGCGGCGCTCGCCGTCCACCACGCCCAGGTGGAGCTCTCCCACGCCGCCATCACCGACGTCGTACGGCAGAGCCTGCGCCCGGAGCCGCCGCCCCCGCCGCCCGGCGTCGAGATCGCCCACCGCTACCGCCCCGGCGACCGGCGCATGCTCGTCGGCGGCGACTGGTTCGACGTCATCCCGCTCTCCGGCTGCCGGGTCGCCCTGGTCGTCGGCGACGTCATGGGCCACGGCCTGCAGGCCGCCGCGCTCATGGCCCAGCTGCGCACCTCGGTGCAGACCCTCGCCGCCCTGGAGCTCCCGCCCGACCAGGTGCTGCGCTCGCTGGACGACATCGCCCGGCGGCTGGCCGGCGAGTCCATCACCACCTGCCTGTACGCGGTCTACGACCCGGTCGTGCGGCGCTGCGGCATCGCCAGCGCCGGCCACCTGCCGCCCATCCTGGTGCACCGGGACGGCCGTGCCGAGCTGCTCGGCCTGGAGGCGTCCACCGGGCTGCCGATCGGCCTGGGCCGTCCTCCGATCGAGACCACCGAGATCGCCGCCGACGACGACAGCATGCTGATCCTCTACACCGACGGCCTGGTGGAGCGCCGCGACCACGACATCGACAACCGCCTGGAGCGGCTGCGCGCCACGGCCGGCGCCGCCGGCGGCCCGCTGGAGAAGCTCTGCGACGTCCTGCTCGACCGGGCCGGCGGCACCGACGACGACGTGACCCTGCTCGTGGCGCGCTTCCGCGGCATCCCCAGCGAGCACGTCGCGGGCTGGTTCCTGGAGCCGCACAGCCGCACCCCCGGCCAGGTCCGGGCGCTGGTCCGCCGGACCCTGCAGGACTGGGGGCTGTCCGGGATCAGCTGGCGGGTCGAACTGGCCGCCGGCGAGCTGGTCGCCAACGCCTGCCGGCACGCCACCCGGCTCATCTCGGTCCGCCTGGTGCTGACCGACGTCGTGCTGTTCGAGGTCGGCGACGACGACCACCGGCTCCCGGTGCTGCGCTCCCCGGGCGAGCTCGACGAGCAGGGGCGCGGCCTGCACATCGTGGCGGACCTCGCCGAGCGCTGGGGCTCCACCCGGGTGGCGGGCGGCAAGACCGTCTGGTTCACCGTGCAGCCGTCGCCCTGAGCGGCCGGTCGGGCGGCGCGGAAAAGGAAGAAGGTGTGCGACCCTCAGACCTTTACATTGTAAAGACGTGAGGATCGCACACCTTCTCCGGTGTCCCCGTGCCGGACCTCCCGGCCCGGCACGGACCGCGCTCAGCCGTACAGCTCGGCCACCAGGGCCCCCGCCCAGCGCATGCGCGCGGCCGCGGCCTCGGGGCGCTCCCCGAACTCGTGGGCCAGCGCCGCGGCGCAGCCCCGCTCCCCGCCGTGCCGCACCAGCGCCTGGGCGATCGCCGCGTCGGCGGACGCGCGGTCCAGGAAGGCGGAGGCGGACACGGGCGCCAGGGCGAGCGCCTCGGCCCGCACGGTGTTGGTCATCGTCTCGGTGCTCATCGTGCTCATCGGATCGTCGTCTCCTCGTCCGTCCGGTGTCGCGGTGCCCATGTCGTGGCGGTGGTGGCGACGGCCCCGCAGGTCCGTCGCGTCGGGGCCCGGTCCGTGCCGGGGTGCGGGCCGCGCCGCCCCCCTCGCCCGGCCGGGAGGTGGTGTGTGCCCGGTTCCTGCGGCGGGGCATCGCCACAGGAACCGGGCACGTCCAAAAGGTGGGGCGTCGGCTACCGGGGCCGCGTCGGCGCCGGGACGCCCCACGATCGGGTCCGCGCGGGCGCGGGCGGACGGGCGGGCAGATCGGGATCCGCGGCGGAGAACCTGGGGGTGCGGCGCGTACGGCGCATCGTGTGTCCCTTCCGTGGTGCCCGGGTCTTCCCCGCCTGCGGCGTCCCTGCCGCTGCGGGCGACGGCCGCCGGGGGCGGTCGTCGCGGGCTCGAACCCGAGGCTCGACGTCCCCTGATCGGCGGCCGGGCGGCTCTTCTGAGGGAAACCCGGCAAAGGCCGCCGGGGAGGCGGGTTTCCCGTCCCGCGTCTTCCTCAGGTGCCGTGGGCGGGCGCCGATGGAGAGGCTGCGTGGGCCGACGCAAAGGCCGCGTATGAGAGAGGGAGAGGAACGTCGTGGACGAGTTGGGTGACATCATCCAGGAGTTCCTGGTCGAGAGTCACGAGAACCTGGACCAACTGGATCGGGACCTGGTGGCCTTGGAGCAGGACCCCGGCTCCAGGGAGATGCTCTCCAGCATTTTCCGGACGATCCACACAATCAAGGGCACGAGTGGGTTTCTGGCGTTCCACCGGCTGGAGACGCTGACCCACGCGGGCGAGTCGCTGCTGTCCCGGCTGCGGGACGGCGCGCAGAACCTGAACCCGCAGAGCGCGGACGCGCTGCTGGCGATGGTGGACACCGTGCGCAGGCTGCTCAGCAGCATCGAGGAGAACGGCAACGAGGGCGACGTCGACGTCGACCCCGTCATCGCCCAGGTGGCGGCCTGCATCGAGGACCCCGCCGCGCCCCGGCCCGGGCCTGCGAAGGCCGCCGAGGCCCCCGCGGCTCCGGCCGCCGGGAGCGCGCCCGCACCCGCGCCCGCGGCGGACGAGCCCGCCGGCGCGGGCACCGCGACCCCCGCGGCCGGAGCGGCCGAGGCCGTCGCCGCGGCGGCGCCCGCCGAGCCCGCCACCTCCGTGGCGAAGGTCCTCGCCAAGGCGGCCCCGGCCGAGCCCGCCCACCCGGAGGAGACCTCCGTCCACGCCAAGCGCAGCATCGCCGACAGCTCCATCCGGGTGGACGTCGACCTGCTCGACAGCCTGATGCGGCTGGTCGGTGAGCTGGTGCTGACCCGCAACCAGATCGTCCGCGGTGTCAACGAGATCTCCGACCCGGCGCTGGCGCGCACCGCCCAGCGGCTGAACCTCATCACCAGCGAGCTGCAGGAGAGCGTCATGAAGACGCGCATGCAGCCCATCGAGCACATCTGGTCGAAGCTGCCCCGGGTCGTGCGCGACCTCAGCGGCTCGCTCGGCAAGCAGGTGAAGCTGGCGATGGAGGGCAAGGAGACCGAGCTCGACCGCAGCCTGCTGGAGGCCGTCAAGGACCCGCTGACGCACCTGGTGCGCAACGCGGTCGACCACGGCGTCGAGACCCCCGAGGAGCGCGTCGCCAACGGCAAGCCCGCGCAGGGCACCCTGACGCTGCGCGCCTACCACGAGGGGGGGCACGTCATCGTGGAGATCACCGATGACGGCGCCGGCATCGACGTGGAGCGGGTCGCGCAGACGGCGCTGGAGCGCGGGGTCGTCTCCCGCGACCAGCTCGCCCGGATGGACTCCCGCGAGGTCATCGCGCTGGTCTTCCAGCCCGGTTTCTCCACCGCGAAGAAGGTCACCAACGTCTCCGGCCGCGGCGTCGGCATGGACGTGGTCAAGACCAACATCGAGCAGATCGGCGGCACCGTCGACGTGGACTCGACGCTGGGCTCCGGCACCACCTGGCGGCTGACCATCCCGCTCACCCTGGCGATCATCCAGGCCCTGACCGTGGAGTGCGGCGACGAGCGCTACGCCATCCAGCAGGTCGGCGTGGACGAGCTGGTGTTCGTGGACGGCCAGTCCGGCCAGACGATCGAGCACGTGTCGGGCGCGCCGGTCTACCGGCTGCGCGGCAAGCTGCTGCCGCTGGTGCGCCTGGACGAGACGCTGGGGCTGCCGGTCCGCAACAGCGACCGCGACGTCTACATCGCGGTGCTGCAGGCCGACGGCCGCCGGTTCGGCCTGGTCGTCGACCGGGTCCTCAACACCGAGGAGATCGTGGTCAAGCCGCTCAGCGGGCGGATGAAGGACGTCGGCGTGTACGCCGGCTCCACCATCGTCGGCGACGGCAAGGTCGCGCTGATCCTCGACATCGCGGCGCTGGCCCGCCGCGCGCACCTGGCGGCCGAGGCCGTCGAGCGCGCCCAGATCGACCTGCCCGGCACCCGCGCCCAGGACAGCCGGATCGAGCGCCTGCTCATCGCCGGCATCGGGGAGCGCCGGGTGGCGATCCCGCTGGACATGGTCACCCGCCTGGAGGAGTTCCCGGTGGAGCGGATCGAGCGGGTCGGCAGCCGGGAGGTCGTCCAGTACCGCGACCACATCCTGCCGGTCGTCCGGCTGGCGTCGCTGCTGGGCTGCTACGACGTCGAGGAGGGCGAGACCGTGCCCGCGGTGGTCTACACCGAGCGGGGGCGGAGCGTCGCCCTGGTCGTGCAGCAGATCGTCGACATCGTCGAGGACCACATCGAGGCCCGCAGCGACCTCGACGACGACGGCCTGACCGGCTCCGCGGTGATCCAGCAGCGCGTGACCGAGCTGCTCGACGTACGGCGTGCGATCCTCGCCGCCGACCCGCGGTTCTACACGGAGATGCCCGAAACCATGGTGGGAGCCTGAGATGCCCAGTCGCCAGTACGCCACCTTCGAGGTGGCAGATCAGCTCTTCGGGGTCGACGTGGCCCAGGTGCAGGAGGTCCTGCGCTTCCACGAGTACACCCGAGTCCCGCTGGCGCCGACCTCGGTCGGCGGCCTGTTCAACCTGCGCGGTCAGGTCATCGACGCGGTGGACCTGCGGGTCCAGCTCGGCCTGCCGTCCCGGGACCTGAGCGTCCCGGCGATGAACGTCATCGTCTCGGTCGACGACGAGTGGGTGAGCCTGCTCGTGGACCGGATCGGTGAGGTCATCGAGCTCGACGACGAGGCCTTCGAGCCGCCGCCGGACACGCTCGCGGGCGCCTACCGGCACCTGATCGTCGGCACGTTCAAGCTGCAGGACCGGCTGATGCTGGCCCTGGACGCGCGGCGCGCGGCCGACACGACCGTGCCGGTCCCGGCCCAGCACTCCACCGACGAGGGGCGGCTGGCCCGCAGCGCCTGACCCGGCGCGACCGCACGACGGCGGGGCGCGGGTGCACCTGAGGGTGCGCCCGCGCCCCGCCGCCTTTCCTCCGCGGGTCCTTTCGCGCGAAAGGGCCCGCGGCACCGCGGGCGGGCCCCGGATGGCCGGTCATCGCACGGCGTCGACGAGCGCCGGGACGAGAGAGGCCAGGGTCTCCTCGTCGCGTGGGTCTGCGGGCTGGTACTCGGTGATGCCGAGGCCAGCGACGGTGCTGCGGGCGGCGAGGCCGCGGACGGCCGCGAGCAGCGCGTCCGGCGTGACGCCACCGGGTTCGGGAAAGCCGACCGATCCGAACTCGGCGGGGTCGAGGACGTCCAGATCGATGTGGACGTAGACGGCGGGTGTGCGGACGCTCTCGGCGAGCCCGGTCAGTTCGGCGGCGGGGACGTGCCGGATGCCGTGCGCCGCGACGAACTCGTGTTCGGCCGGGTCCAGGGCCCGCGCGCCCGCCAGGACGACCTGGTCGGGGCGGATCGCCCGTCTCGGCGACAGGCCGGGCGGGCCCTCGCCGAGCAGGGCGCGCAGCACCATTCCGTGGAAGGCCCGGGACGGCGAGGACGCGGGGGAGTTCAGATCGCCGTGCGCATCGAACCAGACCACCGTCAGCCGGTCACCGTGGATTTCGGCGGCGCGTTCGACCGGGGCCAACTCGACGCCGCAGTCGCCGCCGACGACGATCGTCGGTGAATCGTCGTCCAGCACGGCACGGGCGGCCTCGAGGTTGGCGCGCAGCACGTCGAGCGCGCGCACTCCGGCCGCCTCCCCGCCGGCGTGGCCGGCCACCGGGACGCGGAGGCCGGTGGGAACGAGCGCGGCGAGCCGCGCGGCGCCGTCCGCCAGCAGCCGGGCGCGGGGAGAGGACGAACCCTGCCACTGCGGGATCTCGATCGCCGTCATGGGTCTCCTGCGAGGGTGGAGTCCCCCCGGTCCAGCCGTGGGGAGGAGGTCGACAGGTTCACGTACTCGGCGGGAGCGGAGCCGGTGGCCCGCCCCTCCTCGCATTTTGCCATCCCGGCAATGGCATTTGCACATTTGCCTTCTCCGTCGGCACCATGGGGGCGGACCGGGGCACGCACTTGAGGAAGCGTGCGCGGTCCGTCGGCGGGGCGGGTCCGGCGGAGCCGGCGGCCCGTGGCCGCGGCGGAGGCGCCGGCGGCGCAGAGATCATCGCGAACGGGGAGGACGGCCATGGCGCACGGGTTCGACAAGGACTACTGGGAGCGGCACTGGCGGCAGGAGCGCTCCGGGGGCCCCGGGTCCATGGGCGGCAACCCGCCGAACCCGTACCTCGCCCGGGAGGTCGGCGGCCTGGCGCCGGGCACGGCGCTGGACGCGGGGTGCGGCGGAGGCGCCGAGGCGATCTGGCTCGCCTCCCGCGGCTGGCACGTCACCGCGGCCGACATCTCGTCCGAGGCCCTCGCCCGCGCCGCCGGGCGCGCGGCGGCGAGCGGGGCCGCCGGGCGCGTGCGGTGGGTCGAGGCGGATCTGGGCGTCTGGAGCCCGCAGGAGCGGTTCGACCTGGTCATGACCCACTACGCCCACCCGGCGATGCCGCAGCTGGAGTTCTACGACCGCCTCGCCGGGTGGGTGGCTCCCGGCGGCACGCTGCTCATCGTGGGGCATCTGAGCACCCCGGACGCCACCGACCACGGGCACGACCACGGGCACGGGCACGGGCACCACCCTCCCGCCGAGGCGTCGGTCACCTCCGCGGCGGTCACCGCGCGCCTCGACGGCACGGAGTGGGAGATCGTCACCGCCGAGGAGCACCTGCGCGCGCTCACCGGCCCCGGGGGCCGGGCGGTCCCCCTCCACGACGTCGTCGTGCGCGCCACCCGGCGCCGGTGACCTGCCCCGCCGGGGCGGCGGGCGGCCGGGGCGGCGTCAGTTGGCGCAGTCCTGCTCGTTGAGGATCAGGCCCAGCTGGGTGATCCTGCGGTCCGACAGGACGAAGACGTAGTGGGCCTCGCGGTTGCGCGGGGCCGGGGCGTAGAGGAAGCCGCTCTCCGCCCGCCGCACGTCGGGATAGGCCCTTCTGAGCTGCTTGCGGGTGGAGCCGATCCCGATGCCCCGGGGGGTCCTGACGCGCTGGTCGACGAGGATGGCGGCCACGCCGTACCGCCTGGAGACGAGCACGTCGGGTCCGTTGCGGGAGGTCTGGCGCGTCCTGTAGTCCCAGGCCGAGCACTGCCCCTGGGACGCCTCGCGCCTGATCTTGCCGGTCGCCCGGGCCTGCGCGGCGGTCATCCCGAGCTTCACGCCGCGGTAACCGAACGGGCCCAGCGTGCCCTTCGGCTTGGCGGCCTGCGCGGGTGCGCCGGCGGCCAGGGCGGGTGCGCCGGTCAGGAGCATCCCGCCGGCGAGTGCCGCCAGCGCCGGGCGGATCAGGCGGCGGGCGAGTGCGTGTCTCATCGTGTCCCCCGTAGTCGTGGTCGAACGGCCCGATCGTGTCCGGTGGACCAGGGGGAGCAGGCCGGATGCCGTTCCGTTTATGCAGGTTAAGCGGTGCATGCGGTCAGGAGCGGGCGCCGGGCCGGTGTGTCGCGGCTCCCGCCTCCTGCGCGTCCGCCTCCTGCGGGGCCGGTGCCGGCGGGACCGCCTCCTGCGGGGCCGCCGCGCCGGCCGACAGCAGCCTCTCCGCCAGCACACGGCAGCGCCCGCGGAGCTCCGGGGGGTCGAGCACCTCGAAGTCGTGCCCCAGCAGCAGCACGTGCATGAGCACGAAGTCGAGGCTGCCGGCGCCGCTGAGCACCTCGCACGCCTCGCTCCCCCGCCGCCGTACGACGGCCGCCGACGCCGGGATCTGCGCGCGCACCGTGTCGGCCGGCGCGTGCACCAGGAAACGCGCCCGGTGCGGGTAGACCCGGCTCGCCACGCCCTCCTGCACGTACGCCGCGGCGTCGGGCACCGCGCGCGGGCGGAAGCGCCAGGTCCGTGCGGACACGCCGGTCATCCGGTCGACGCGGAAGCTGCGCCAGCCGTCGCGGTCGAGGTCGTAGGCGAGCAGGTACCAGCGCCGGTCGGAGGCGACCAGGCGGTAGGGCTCCACCCGCCGCCACCGCACCCCGCCCCCGGACGGGTAGCCGAAGCCCGCCTCGACCTCGTCGCGGCAGGCTCTGGCCAGCGTCATGAGCACCCCGGGGTCGACCGGCGTGCGGCCTCCGCCGAAGGACTCCACCGAGCCGGAGAGCGCGCGCACCTCCTCCCGCAGCCGGACGGGCAGCACCCGGTCGAGCTTGGTCAGCGCCCGCAGCGCGGCGTCCCCTGCGCCGGCGACGCCGCCGCCCGCGCCGGCGAGCAGCGAGACCACGGTGGCGATCGCCTCCTCGTCGTCGAGGAGCAGCGGCGGCAGGTCCTGCCCCGGGCCGAGCCGGTAGCCGCCGCCGACCCCCTGCTCGGCGTGGACCGGGTAGCCGAGCGCGCGCAGCCGCTCGACGTCGCGCCGTACCGTGCGCGGCGTGACCCCGAGCCGGTCGGCGAGCTCGGGGCCGGTCCACGTCTGGCGCTGCTGCAGCAGCCCGAGCAGGGTGAGCACCCGCTCCGTCGTGCCCAGCCCGTCACCGCTCGCTCCGGCCATGCCGCCATGCTGCCACGGATAGCGGACCGATCCTGTCCGCCGGAGGTGTCAGAGTGGCTGCGCGGACGCAGGCGGGCCCGGCCGGCCGGACGCAGGAGAGCCCCGGTCCGGGCTACGGCCCGGCCTGCGGCCCCCGCACGAGATCCGCACACGAGACCTGCTGCTGCGAACGGAGCGAACCGATGAGCCGCCACGTCCAGATCACCTTCGACGCCCACGACCCGCGGGCGCTGTCGTCCTTCTGGCGCGACGTCCTGGGCTACGTCCACCCCGCCCCGCCCGGGGTCGACCTGCCCGAGGGCGCCGACCCGCTGGCCGCGTGGGACGACTTCCTCGCGCGGGCGGGCGTGCCGGAGGAGGAGCGCAACGCTAGCTCGGCCCTCGAGGACCCGGACGGGCGCGGGCCGCGGCTGTTCTTCCAGCGGGTGCCGGAGGGCAAGACCGCCAAGAACCGCGTCCACCTCGACGTCCGTGCGGCTCCCGGACTGCGGGGCGAGGAGCGGATGGCGACGCTGGAGGCCGAGTGCGACCGGCTCGTCGCGCTGGGGGCGACGCGGGTGCGCCGCCACGAGCCCGCTCCCCCGATGAGCGCCGGCTTCATCGTGATGGCCGATCCCGAGGGCAACGAGTTCTGCCTGGACTGACGCGGCCGGCCGCCGCTGCTTTGCCGTATCGGCAAATAAGTTTGCGAACACCGCCGGTCGATCCGCATAGTCTCCGCGGAGGTGGTCGACATGACCGATCAGTTGAGAGACGGCTACGACGTGGTGGTGGTCGGCGGCGGCGCCGCCGGGTTGAGCGGGGCCCTGATGCTGGCCCGGGCACGGCGGTCGGTGGTGGTGATCGACGCGGGCGCCCCGCGGAACGCCCCGGCGGAGGGCGTGCACGCGCTGCTGGCCAGGGACGGGATGCCCCCGGCGGAGCTGCTGGAGCGCGGGCGGGCGGAGGTGCGCCGCTACGGCGGCCACGTGGTGACAGGGCAGGTCGTCGGCGCGGATCGCGGCGGCGAGGGGTTCACCGTGGCGCTGGCCGGCGGCGGGTCCGTCCGGGCGCGCCGGCTGCTGGTGACCACCGGCCTGGTCGACGAGCTGCCGGACGTGCCGGGGCTGCGGGACCGGTGGGGCCGGGACGTGGTGCACTGCCCGTACTGCCACGGCTGGGAGGTCCGCGACCGGGCCATCGGCGTGCTGGCCTCCGGGCCGCTCTCGGTCCACCAGGCGCTGCTGTTCCGGCAGTGGAGCGCCGACGTCACGTTCTTCTCCCACACCATGCCGGCGCCGGACGGCGAGCAGGCCGAGCAGCTGGCCGCCCGCGGCATCGCGGTGGTCCGCGGCGAGGTGGCGTCGCTGGAGATCTCCGACGACCGCCTGACCGGGGTACGGCTGGCCGACGGCACGCTGGTCGGACGCGAGGTGCTGGCGGTCGCGCCGCGGGCGGCGGTGCGCGCCGGCTTCCTGGAAGGACTCGGGCTGCGGCCGACGGCGCATCCGGCGGGGGCGGGCGAGCACGTCCCCGCCGACCCGACCGGCCGTACCGCGGTGCCCGGCGTGTGGGTCGCCGGCAACGTCACCGACCCGTCCGCCGCGAACGGCTGCGCCGCCGCGGCGGGCGCCGCAGCGGCGGCCCAGATCAACGCCGACCTGGTCGCCGAGGAGATCCGCGAGGCCGCCGCCGCCCGCCGGAGCCTGTCCCCGGCCGGATCCGTGTGACGGCGCCTCCGGCCGCCGGAGGTCCCGCCGGGGGCGGCGGGACCCCCGGCGGGACCCCCGGCGGGGTGGCCGTGCGGCGGATCCGGCGCCGCCGCGGTGCCCGGGCCCCGCGGGCCGGTTCAGGCTGCGGTGCCGACCTCGGCGGC
>NZ_BAAAUT010000092.1:0-18345 GCF_039534085.1 Planomonospora alba | reverse complement strand
GGTACAGAACGCAGGACGGTCAACGGTCTGTTAGAACTGTTCCTACAGAAGCCCGTCGGAGAGGACCTGATGTCCGATACGCCGCTTTGGGAGGAGCTCTACAACGAGCTTCGTCGTCAGATCGAGAGCGGTGAGCTCCCTCCCGGATCCCCCGTGCCTCGAGAGCTCCAGCTGGCCGAACAGCACTCGCTCAGCCGTACAACCGTGCGCCAGGCCCTCGCGCGGCTCCAGGCCGATGGGCTGATCACTCGAGGTCAGGGGCGGCTCGGCAGGAAGGTGCGCGACCAGCGCCCCCTGGAGTGGCATCTGCACCGGTTCGAGCGCGGCCCCAGGCGTGATGACGACTCCACCGGCATGGATGACTGGGCGGCGGGTGTCGCCGAGCAGGGGCGAACGCCCCGGCAGGACGTCCACGTGTCGATCGAGATTCCGCCGGCGGACATCTGCACGGTCCTGGAACTCGGCGACGGCGACATGGCCGTCCGGCGGACGCGCATCCGGTACGTCGACAACGTCCCCTACCAGCTCTCCACCAGCTGGTTCCCGGAGTCGATCGCTCGAGGGACTCTCCTCATGGAGCCGCGGGATATCGCGGTGCCCGGCGGCATTCTCCGGCACATTGGTTGTCCGCAGGTGGCGATCCGAGACCAGATCATCATCCGCATGCCGTCCCCGTCCGAGGCCGACCAGCTCGACATCCCTACCGGCACCCCGGTCGGGGAGCATCAGCGCACTGGCTACGGCGAGGACGGACAGCCTTTGCGCCATATGGTCACCGTTTTTGCAGGTGACAAGCACTTTCTCGTTTATGAACTGGAGCTGTAGATGATCGTCCGCGAGGCCACCCCCGAGGACGTCGACGCCGTGGTGGCGTTGCGCATCGAGTCGGAGCGGTGGCTGCACGCGGCCGGAGTACGGCAGTGGATCGACCGGGACCGAGGCATCCGCGTCATCCGCGACCGCATCACCGCAGGCGGGACGTACCTGGTCGTGGACAACGACGATGCTGTCGTGGCCTCTCTGACCCTCAGCGGGCCAGACACCGACTTCTGGACCAGCGAGGACGAACCGGAGACCGCCCTCTACCTGTACAAATTCATGATCACGGGGCGGTGTCGGGGGACGGGCCTCGGAGACGAACTACTCGACTGGGCCTGTGCGCAGGCGGAGCAGGAGGGGAAGCGCTGGCTACGGCTGGACTGCTGGCGCGACAACTACGGACTTCAGCGCTACTACCTGGAGCGCGGATTCACCCACGTCCGCACGATGATCGTGGACGGCAGGGACTCCGGGGCTCTCTTCCAGCGGCCGGCCGCTCTCCGCACCGCGACCGGCAGGTTTCTCGCAACAGCAGCAGCTCAGGACGTACAGACCCTTCCGTAACGAAACCGGCGGCCCTGGAGCCTGCTCAGCAGAGGCACCAGGACCGCCGGTCACCCGCTCAACCCGCCAGGTCGCCAAACTCACCGGGTTGAGCCCTACGCAAGAAAGCGAGCAACGTGGCTCACTCTGCGGTCTCTACGGTAACCCAGCCGTGGGACAACCCGAATGCGGACCTGCCGGGAGCAGGCACAACGCACCCCCACCGCACCCACCCGCGCGGGCACATCCAGATGCCCGCAGACCTGCTGCGCTCCGGTGCCCACACTGGCCTGGCCGTGGCCGCGTGGGCGGTGTACGAGACGCTCATGCCCGCCGGGATCGACGGCGGCCGCGCCCCCGCCTACGCCCGGCGCCGCTGGGTCGCCGCAGCCCTGGGCACCACCGAGACCGCCCTGGACAACGCGCGCCGCGAACTGCTGGCCGACGTCGAGGGCGGCCCGTGGCTGGCCCGCTCCGCCCCCCGGGGCGCCAAGAGAGCCGTCAAGCACGCGGCCCTGCGCCTTCCCCGCCTCACTCGCGAGGCCTACGCCGCGGTGCCCGCCTGGACCCTGGACCTCGTCCACGCCGGGCGGCGCCGCCCCGCGGGCACCATCACCCCCGACGCCTGGCGGCTGTACGCCCTGGTGCTCCTGGCCCGCCAGGAGCACCGGCCGCTGGAGGCCTCCGTGGGCTACCTCGGCGCCCTGCTGGGCGCCTCGGCTGCGACCGGTCGCCGGCGCCTGGCCGAACTGGAGCGCGTGGGCCTGGTCGACGTCGTCGCCCGGTGCGGCGGCCGCCTGCTGGTGACCCCCGTCCTGGATGCGGAGACCGCCGAGCAGACCGCCCTGGACTACGCCGAGCGCGGCCGCAAGACGACCGCGCACCCCTCGCAACCAGTGGCACTCACCCCTGACAAGTTGCGGCACTCACCCCTGCCAGGTTCCGGCACTCCACAGAAGACACCTGTTCTGAACTCAGATGATCTGGAGGCACCGGACCTTCCTCCCGCCGTAGGCGACGTGCAGGTGGGTAGGGCGGCCGCGCGCCCGGCTGACGCCGGGGAGGCCAGAAGATCGCCGAAGAAGGGCCGGCCGACGCCGAAGAGGCCCCGACGGGGCGGCCGCGGTGTGGTCCACCCGGCGGCCGCCGAGCTGTACCGGGTCCTGCCCGAGAAGCTGCGCTCGCGCATCCCCGAGCACGGGCGGCGCCGCGTGCTGGCCGCGCTGACCGCCGAGCTGGCCGCGCGCACCCCCGCCGAGCTGGCCGAGCGCATCGCCGGCCGCTGGCAGCACTGGCGCTACCGGCCCGAGGAGATCGCCGACCCGACGGCGGTGGCGATCACCACCGTGCGCCGCGGCTACGACTGCCCGCGCCCGGAGTGCGAGGACCACCGGCTGCCCGATGGGCACGAGTGCAGCGCGTGCGCCGAGATCGGCCGACAGATCAACGAAGGGCGACGGGCGGTCCTGAGCGGGCCACAGACGGTCGAACACCCCGCCGCCGGTATCGACGGACCCCCCCCGGCCGCTCCTGGCCTCTCCGGCGCTCTCAGCGCGTCATCCCCGCCGTGCCCCCAGCATCCGGGCGCGGCCCGGCGGCCGGGCGGCGAGTGCGCGGGCTGCTGGGTCGACCGGATCGCCTGACCATCGCCTGACCCGGGACAAGATCTTTACTGTGTACATCAGGACGCAACGGTCCACCCCTGACCACGGCTCATTTCCGCAGGTCAGGGGCGGCTCCAGCTAGGGCGGGATAAGGGACGTTATCCCGGGTCAGCGCGCTGCGGCAGGCCTGCGACACCGCCCCTGACCTGCGGTTGGCCCCTTTCCGGAGTTTCCGGAGCCCCCTACGCGCGCGTGCGCGAGGCCTGGCCGATCACTCCTTCGGCGGGCCGGCCTCCCACAGCTCCCGCAGCAGGGCGATCTCCTGGCGGCGGCGCTCCAGGCCGGGGCGCAGCGCCTGCATGATGCGCTCGTGCAGCTCCAGCGGGTACGGGTCGTCGGCGGCGGGAGGCGGCGGGCCGGTCACGGCATCCATGCTGGCCCGGCGGGGCGGCCGCCCGCAGGCGATCGGCCAGGGACGCGCGGGCGCGAGGACCGGCCCCCGCGCCCGGTATGCCCGATTCCGGCGGGGGCAAGTTGCGGGAACTGCTGTTCCCGGGAGTTGGGATGTCCCGGCCCGGCCAGAAATTTCCCTGCGGAATCGGGCGCAACGGGATCAGCCTGCCCATGCGGGTCCTCGACCGGACATACTCGTCCGCATGACGAAACGAACGGTGGACGTCGATGACGATCTCCTCGCCCGTGCCCAGGCCGATCTCGGGACCGCCACGGCCGAGGAAACGATCAATGAGGCACTGCGGGTGATCGCCGAACGCGTCGAACGCACCGCCCAGAATCTCGCTCGTCTCGGTATCGGACAGGACGCCGGCGATCCCGAGATCATGCGCGGGGCACGGCGTTAAGGATCTCGGCATCGCGGGCCGCGGGATGCCCTGGCTCGACCAGGGATTCCCCTCCCGAAACGGGGACGTCGGGATCGGCGGCGCGCGGCGCTGAGGGCACCGCAGAGCACCCCCAGCCTCCTGCAGGCAAGTCACTCCCCCGATCGGGGGCGTACCGGTGAGACGGCTCTCGGCGTCCAGCCGATCGAGCGTCAGCACCTCATGCCGGGCGGGGGCATCGAGCCCCAGCAACCGCGCACGCCGATCCATGATCTTCAACACGCGGTCGATCGCAGCCAGCACCGGCCCGAAGTCGAGCACGCCGCGACCGGCCCTCGGCCGGGCGCGGTCGGTGCAGCTTTGCGGGAGACCGTTGCCGAGCCCCGGCCGCGCCCCGTAAGTTCTGTCCCGCATGCCAGGACCGCCCGGGGCGACGTCGCCGGACGGTCCGGCGAGGCACCCGGCACCGCGCCGGGAGAACAGGGGGCTGTCGTCCGTGCAAGCGGAGCAAACCCCGGAAGGACCCAGGCCCGACGTCAACGCCGATGAGGCGGCGGCCCGCTACTGGAGGACCCGCACCTACCTCGCCTACGCGAGGTTCGTGCTGTGGACGCTCCTGGTGGCGGTCGGCGCCGGCGACGTCTTGCCGGGTGATCCCCTCCTGTAGGAGGGGATAGGGCCTCCTGCCCGCTTGGGGTCGGATCCATGGCGGCAGGAGGCCCTTCCACGCTCGGCGCCGGGTCTTGAAGTCCAGTAACTGGCGTGGTTTGAAGTCACGTAACCCGGCGGCGCCATCCTACGAGGGGCGCCCGGCGTTGTACATGGCGCAGCGGCACTCGCCCCCGCGCGGTATGGACACGGCCCTGGCCTGCGACGACAGCCCGGTGTGATCCTGCGCGGCCTGTGCGATGGAAGCGCCGGCCCCGGCGGGTGGCCGCGGGATGTACCCCTGCATCTCGACGCACTGGTTCGCCGGACGCCTCGCGAGGCCCATCGTCCGGGTGAGGTGAACAAGAACGAATCAGCGATCAGAAGGGTAGGGGCGGCTCGTCGGGTTCAGGGTGGTCAAGGGCATGGTTCCAGAGGAACTTCAGGTTTATTCGCATCTGGCGCCACTCACCCTCGTCCCGAGGATCCTCGACGTCCGTCCAGTCCGCCGCATCGGGTGATGTTCCGCCGAGGTGGCACAACGCCTCGTAGATCGCGTTCACCGTGTCCCACCGTGGAGGGACGAGGATGCCCTGCAGGACGCGCCTGATCGTCTCTGGACTGACGCTGGCCTTGAGATCCAAAGTGTCGATGGTGCTGCTGATCTCACGGAGGGTCGGTCGGCCGGCCAGCTTGTAGTACGCGAACAACTGGTACAGGAAGCGACGGTGTGCCCCCGGAGGTAGTGCCGCATCAGTCAACGTTTGCCCTGATACGACGCCTTTCCCTCTGCTCCGTCCGGCGGCCGGTAGGCTTCGGGAAAGTGTTCGGGACTGGGGGATTTATGGTCGTTGATTGGGTTCGACTCAAGCTCGACCTGGATGCGTTCGACAACGCTCGGTTCGAACCCTATCTTCGACGTTGCCGACAGGCCGGGATCGAGTTCACGACCATGGCGGCCCTCGGTGACGCGGCTGAGCATCGGCACGCACTCTATGAGCTGAACAAGACGTGTTCCGCCGACATTCCAGAGCGAGGCGAGTTCTACACACTTGACGAGTACCTCGCCCAGCGCATCGAGACTCCGACCTACGACCCCCGAGGCGTCGTCCTTGCCGTGGACGGCGGGTCATGGATCGGTATGGCGGCAACATCGATCCGTCCCGAAGGACACGCTTTCAGTGAGATGACAGGAGTGCTGGCCAGCCACCGCGGAAGGGGACTCTCCCTGGCCATGAAGGTTCTAGCCATCCGATATGCGCGTTCTCGTGGCATGCGCTGGCTGCGAACCCTCCACCACCCTGGCAACACCTCGGCCATCGGTATGAACCGACGACTGGGATTCGTCGATGAGGAGCCACGACCCGCGATGGCGTGACGCCACACCCCCTCACGCTACGTTCGCTCTGTTCACGACCTCGCGTAGATGCTCGTCGGCGGCGTGCTTGTTCCGCCAGATGATGTAGCGGCGGATCATGCTGCCCTGCTCCTTGTGGCTGGCATGGTCGGTGCCGTCCAACGCGAAATAGCGCAGCGCGGTGAACTGGGCCTCGATGCGGTTCAGCCAGGAGCTGTTGGTCGGGGTGTAGGCGATTTGCACGTTGTTGGCCGCGGCCCAGTCACCGACCCGGGTGTCCTTCCTCGTGCTCAGGTGCGGGGAGAAGTTGTCGCACACGATCGCGATCCGGATCTCGGGCGGATAGAGGCTGCGCAGGTAGCGGCAGAACTCCAGAAACCTGGTGCGGTGCTTCCTCGGCTTGATGTGCCCGTAGAGCTTGTCTTTTCCCAGGTCGTAGGCGGCGAGCAGGTGCCGGACCCCGTGCGGCCGGGTGTAGGTGGCCCGCCGCCGGGGCCGGGGATCGCGGTCGGAATCCTTGTGCCGGCCACCGCGTTCGGCCCACTGATGCCCGGGGTGGGGCTGCAGGTTGAGCGGACCGAACTCATCCAGGCACAAGACGACCTCGGGCTCGCCGGGCTCAGCGATGACCTCGCCGTCGGCGATCGCATACAGATGCTCGATGCGGGCCTTCTTGGCGGCGTAGTCCGGATCGCGGGAGGTCTTCCAGGTCTTCACGCGTTGAAACGAGACGCCCTCCTGGCGGAGCAGGATGCGCAGGCCCTCGTGGCTGATGTCGTCGACCACCCCCTCGGCGACCAGGAAGTCGGCCAGCTTGGCCAGGCTCCAGGTCGAAAACGGCAGGCCGTGCTCGGCTGGCTTCGATTTGGCGATCTTCTTGATCTCGCGGCGTTCGGCCAAGGTGAAGGTCTTGGGCCGGCCGCCTCGGTACTTGGGTTGCAGGGAGTCGAAGCCGTCGGTGTTGAAGTTGTGGATGACGTCGCGGACCCGGTCGGGGCTGGTGAAGGTCACCTCGGCGATCTTCGTCACGGGCATGTGCTGGGCCGACAGCAGCACCATCTGCGCGCGCCGCCAGGTCACCACCGATCCGGTGCCGCGGCGGATGGTCCGCAGCAGTCGCCGTCCTTCGTCGTCGTCGATCTCACGGACCTGTACGCGTTCAGCCACGCCGTTCATCATGGCGGTTCGGTGCCGTCCGGCGCAGCAGCCGGACGGCGGTTCACAACGAGGCGAACGTTGCCTGATACGGCAGTAGTTCAGTGAGCGTGCGCATCCTGATACCCCGGCTCATCACGCACCCTTCCTCACGCTGTCTCAGAGTGTCTACGAAAGCCCAAGTGTGACTCAAAGCACCACATGCTTACCTGCTGAAGTCGCGATGTCTCACGCGTTCACGGAGTTGAGCAAAAAGGATCAACCGGTCGGAGAGCACCCGAAGCTGTCCTGAGCAGGTACTTCACCACATCGGCGTGGTGTAGCAACAGACAACGATCTTGATTCTCACGGGTCTTCGGGAGGGACGATGGGACTTCGAGCTGCGGTCATCTTCGGTGCGGCGGTCATCGCTGGCGCGGGGGCGATCTCATTGGTACGCGCAGACGGAAAGAGCTGGCCCGCGGCCCTCCTGGCGGGCGGTGCCGCTTTCAGCGGGGCGCTGCCCCTTGCCAACTCGATCATCGTCTAGTCGGCATTCGGCTCCTCTAGGTCTAGAGACTGGCCCCTCTAGGCCTAGAGGGTGCCCTAGAGGCCCATCGACCGTCTGAGCTGGTCTCTAGAGCCTAGAGGGCACGGTGGCCAACGACCGATTCCATGATCGGAAGACAATTTTCTCTACAGGTTCAAGGGCGCCCGCTCCGCGACCGCCGGCGGGCCGGGCCGGGCGTGCGGCCCTGGCGGCCGGTCCCGGCCCGGCCCGCCCGCGCTCCGGTCGGCCTCGGCGCCGGTCGGATTCCGGGGTCGAGCAGCATCGGAACGGCCAGTCACGATAAGGAGCCCGGTGGGCGCGTCTTATCGTGACTGGCCGTTCCGATGCGTTCGTCAAACGCACTGCTCGGAGTAGATGAACGCCATCGGAAAATGAACGGTGAAATGAACGCCTAAGCCAGACGCGGCAGCCTGTCTGGGGCTGCTCCGGGGCCCGTTCATCAGACGAGCGTTAGATGAACGCCTCGGACGACCCCTCCCGCCCTTGATCATGACCGCCTGAGCCTAGGGAAGGCCGTCTGCGTTCGGGATCCACCGAGCCCGTATCTGCTGGGCGGCCTCCAGGGCGGCTCGCCCGACCACCTGGCCGGACTCGTCGTCGGTGGTGTCCAACGCGACGTAGATCGCGGCTTCAACGGTCTCCCACTCCTCCTGGAGCTGCCGTCGGGTTATCCCGTCATATCGCTCCAGTTCCCGATAGATCCGGCGAGTCTGACGTATCAGGTCCTCGTAGGTCGCTGGGGCTGAGTCCGAGGTCTCCTTCATGGCTCCCACGTTGCCACCCTCCCGTTCCGTGCTCCACCCGGATCGGAACAGGGAATGGCGGTAAGCCACTCCCTGACGCCTCGCTAACGCCACTGGCCGTTCCGTTGCTGCTCAACCCCCGATTCTTGGAACCCCCGGCCGCTCACCCGGCCGATGGGCCACCGGTGGCCGGCCGATTGAGACCGGCCGACCCCTGCTCCCGCGAGCCGTCCAGGTCGCCGCCCCTTCAGATCGGCCGCCCGCCGACCCGACTCGCAGGCGCACCCGCGCGTTCATCAACGGCCGAGGCCGGGCGGGGCCGTAGACGATCGCCGGGGTGGCCGACCACCGCACGGGCCAGGGCGATCGGAGGCCGGGAACCTTCGGCCCCCGTCCCTCGAGCACCCGAGCTGAGGCCCCCGGAACGGCCCCGAGAGACCTGCGCCGCAGCGCTGTACGAGACGTGTATGAGACGTCTCATACACACATGTACTCGCCTCCCACTGGGGTGTACGGGGCTCCTACCTGTGTGTGCGAGGCAAGGCCGATACGGTGCCGACGTGTTCACTCTCGCGGTCCTCAACCAGAAGGGTGGGGTCGGCAAGACGGCCACCACCATGAACCTCGCCGGAGCCCTGGCCGAACTCGGATACCGGGTCGTCATGATCGACCTGGACCCGCAGGGGCACCTGACCGAGGCCTGCGGCATGCCGGAGGCGACCCGCCCGGCGTCCCTGTACGACGTGCTGCTGTCCGACGCCGGCGCCGTCACCCCCGAGGCGGTCACCGCCCTGGTGGTCCCCTGGCGCGACGGGATCGACCTCGTGCCGACCACGGTCGAGATGTTCATGATCGAACGGCAGCTCTACCAGCACCGCGGGATGGAGTGGCGGCTGCAGCTGGTCACCGAGCGCCTGGCTGGCCTCGGCGTCTACGACGTGTGCCTGATCGACTGCCCGCCCTCCCTCGGCGCGCTGACCGACAACGCACTGGTGGCCTCCCGCCGGGTGCTGATCCCCGTGCAGGCCGAGGATTCCACCTTCCGCGCGCTGCGCCTGCTGCTCGAGCAGGTGGCCTCCGCCCAGAACGATCTGCGGATCGAGATCGAGGTGCTGGGGATGGTCGTCAACCTGCTGGACAAGCGCAAGGGCCGCATCGTCACCTCCGCCCTGGAGGAGCTGCACAAGATGCCGCTGGCCGTGCTCGGCGAGATCCGCGACCTGAAAGAGGTCCGGGAGGCATGGCGTGAGAGCCTGCCCGTGGTCGCCTACGCGCCCGACTCCCCGTCGGCCGCCGAGTTCCGGCAGTTGGCCAAGGCCCTGGCGGGCGACGCGGACGGGGGCCAGGAGTGACTCCGTCGAAGCGGATCGGCCCGCCGAAGGGGGTCGCCGAGAGCACCGAGGCGGCGCGCATGGCCCGGCTCGGCGGCCGGTTCACACAGCCGTCCGAGACGCCTCCACCTGTCTCGGAGACGGGTGTACCTGCCTCATACACGCCTCCGAAGCGCCGTAGAGGCGAACCGGAGGGGATGACCCGCCGGACCTACTACCTGCCGAAGCAGGTCGCCGAGGACCTGGACGCGGCCGTGGAGCAGCTGCTGGCGGCCACGGCCGGGCGGGCGACCAAGCACGAGGCGCTCGCGGCGATCCTGACCGCGGGCTGCCGTCAGGCTCCCGCGCTGGCGGCCGGGCTGCGGGCGGCGCTGCTGGCCGAGCTTGCGGGCCAGCAGGAGGCCGGCCAATAGCGAAGGGCCGCCCTTCCCGGGCGGGAGGGGCGGCCCTGGTGGGTCGGGGAGGCGGTCAGCCCTGGTCGCGCTCCTGGGCGTCCGGGTGCGTCTCTTCGCTCTCGTGGCGAGTGCGGGTCATCTCCTGGTGCGCCTGGATGCGGGCGGCCGTGGAGGAAAGGCCGGCGGCGCGCAGCTCGTCCTTGCGGGCGGTGAAGTCGCGGTATGTGGCCATGACGGTCCTCTCGGGTGGACGGGGCGGTGGGATCAGCTTGTCATCAACGCCAGGCGGCCCGGGGCCGGGCCCATCGGCCGGTGGCGAGGTTGCGCCGGCGGGCAGCGGCGGTGGGGTGACTCCCGGCGATCCAGCCGACCGTCCGGTACCACCACGGGTCGTCCGGGATCGCGGCCAGCGCCGCCTCCGCGGCCGCGCGCCCGTCCAGGCCGACCTCGTCCAGCAGCCGCACCGAGTAGGTGTCGGCGTCGTACTCCTCCAGGCGGCGGCAGGCCGCGGCCACCAGGTAGGCGAGCGCGGCGACCACCGCGGCGACGGCGGAGGCGATCAGGTAGGGCGGCCGGATGACGCCGATCGCGGCGGTGGCCAGGGCGGTGCCAGCCGCCAGGTAGGAGGCGACCGCCCACGCCTGGACCGCGCCGGTGCCGTGGTCGAGGGCGTGGTGGGCGATCTCGTGGGCCAGGACGCCGGCGAGGCGGTCGCCGTCGTCCAGGAGGGCGGCGCCGACGACGACGCGCGGGGTCGGGCCGCAGCCGTCCGCGTGATGGATGAGGGCGCCGTCCTCCAGGCCCGGGTCGACGGTGACGAGCACGCCGGGCCGGTGGGCCGCCTCGGCGAGGGCGGAGGCGAGATCGGCGAGGCCGGGCAGGGCGGGCCGGGTGACGGCCGGGGCGTAGACGGTGCGGACGGCGGCCGGGTCGAACGGGGCCAGGCGGGGAGTGGAGACGGTCATGCCCGGGTCCTTTCGGTGACGGTGAGTGGCGGATCGGGCGAGGGCTGAGCGGTCGTGTGCGGGCTTCGGACGGGGCGGGGCGTGGGAGGTGTGGGGGTCCGGCAGAAGGGGGGGTCTGCGGGCTCCAGGGCCCCGGGAAGGGGGGTCTTTTTCGCCCCCACACACCCCCACACAGGAGCTGTTTCGGCTGCTCACCGGGGTGTGGGGGTGCCACGTGCGGGGGCGTGGGGGTGTGGGGGCCACACGTGTGACCCCCACGGCTACGCGGCGGGCCAGGCGGCGACCTCCGCCGGGACGTCGATCTGGCCGCAGCGGATACGCTCCGCAGCCATCTCCAGGGACGAACGCTCGTAGCCGCGGCCGCGCTGACCGCCCCGCAGGAAGGCGTTGGCGGGGCGGTCGACACCCAGCGGGCGCAGCAGCGCCGCCAGGTCGCCCTCGGTCAGGTCCAGCGCGGCGGCCAGTTCCCTGGAGTGCAGCCGCTCGGCGCGCAGCTCGTCGAAGACCTCCAGGGCGCGGATCACGATCTGCGGGACCGGGTGCTCTGCGGTGGATGCGGCCGGGACGGACGGCGCCTGGACGGGGTGGACCTGCTCGGCGCGCAGACGGCCGGCCGGGACCGGGTCGGCCCACGCCGAGGCGTCCGCCGTCGACCGGGCGGGGCGGGGGCCGCGGGCCAGGTCGATCGGGTCGGCCCACGCGCTGGCGTCCGCGCCGCCGGGCAGCACCGTCAGCCGGCGCGGCCCCACGGGGGACGTCGCGGGCCGGGGCGCCGGAGTCGTGGCCGGGGCCGTGCCGACCTCCTGGCCGGCGGCCGGGTGGGTCAGGGCCGGGTCCCACGCGATCGGGTTGCCGCGGTCGTCGGTGATGCCGGGCAGCTCGATCACCTGGGGGCGCGGCAGGTGGCACCGCTGCTCCGGGGTGGAAAACAGCCAGCGCATCCGCTCGTACCGGGTGCGGTAGGCCCGGCCGGCCGCCGCGACGCTGGGCGCGTCCAGGTCCGGGCGGATGCGGGAGATCACCCGCGAGGCCGGGTGGACGTCGCGCTTGGGCTTCATCCGCCACGCCTTCCAGGTGCGGACCTCGTGGCTGCCGAAGGTCCGGACGAACCCGGAGCCGGGGCCGGACAGGTCCTCGACGCTGACGCCCTTGCTCTGGCCGTACAGGTACAGCAGCTCCTGCTCCTGGCACCCGGCCATGATGATGCGGTTGTGCAGCAGCGCCAGCAGGTCCGTCGACAGCGTGTTCGCGGTGGACCGCAGCGCCGAGACCAGCACCTGGCAGGCCTCGGCGCGGCCGATGCGGGCACTCTCCTCGATCCGCTCGCGGATCCTCTTCTGCAGCGGGTCGCGCACCTGCGGAGACAGCACCTCGAACCCCTCGTCCAGCACGGTGGTGATCTGCGGGACGTCGGCGTCGACCGGCAGCAGGTCCTCGTCGGCCTCCACCCGGCGCGCGCTGTAGGCGGTCTTGCGCTCCTTGGCGATGGCCACCAGGGCGGTCGCCATCAGCAGCGCCTCCTCCGGGCACGGGGCGGCCCAGTCGACCGGGGGCCGGTCGGCCTGCCCGTCCAGCCAGGCGCGCAGCCACGGCTGGGAGACACCGCCGCCGTTGAGGTCCATGTGCCAGGTCAGGTTGTCGTAGCACAGGCCCAGCTCACGGGTGATGGCGTGCAGGGTGCCGGTCTTGCCGGAGCCGGTGGTGCCGACCACGATGGTGCGCGGCTGGCGGACCTGGATGCGCATGGGGCTGCCGTCGCGGTGCTCGCCCAGCGTGATGCCGTCCAGCACCGACTGAGGCGCGTAGTCGGCCGGGGGGTCGATGTCGTCGGCCAGCCGGTTGACGGTGGCCACGTGCATCCACAGCGTTCCGCGCAGGTTGCCGGGGGTGAACTCCACTCCGCAGCCCAGCGGCAGCCGCGCGTCGTTGGCCATGCCCTCGGCGGCGTTCTCCAGGCGGCTGAGGGTCGCGCCGCCGGGCGGCAGGACGACCAGCAGGGAGTAGCCGGTGCGGGTCGGCCACTCGCGCACGTCCTCGATGGTGACCGTCAGGCCGGTGCAGCAGCGCTTGATCCGCGCGGCCCACTCGGCGGCCAGGGTGGCGTAGCGGCGCGGGACCAGGGCGGTGCCGGTCGCGGCCGGGGCGCCGGCCACCGGGCGGGCCGCGCGGGTGCGCCCCAGCGGCGCGGTGACCCCGGCCGTCAGCGCGCCGATCCCCAGCGCGGCCCAGGCGCTCTGCGACCAGGGAGTGTCGATCAGCGTCCAGGTCCACCAGGACCCGGCGCCGATCCAGCACGCCAGCCGGTACAGCAGCGCGGAGGGAGCGAGCTGGCGGTGGGCACCGGCCAGGACCGTGCCCACCGCGCCGGCCGCGGTCGCGGCGCCGCCCCACAGCGGGGCCAGCTCGACCGCGTCGCCGACCGTGGCCAGCGCCGCCAGGGCGAGCACGCCCTGAGCGGTCGCCGAGACCGGTCCGCGCGGGGTCAGCGACCAGTCCACCGGCCGGGACTCGGTCTTGGTCTTGGTGTGGGTGCCCACCGTCATCTCCTCGTCGTTCCGTTCGGATGCGCTCAGACGTTCCAAAGCTGCTCGTTGGTCCTCGGCGCCTCCTCGCGCCGCAGGTCGTCGGCGTGGATCTGGCGGAACAGCGGCCCGATCTCCTCGGCCACGGACACGAGCTGCGCCATCCCGGCGTAGAGCTGGTGGATCGCCTCCACCACGGCCGGGTTGATCGGGTACTCGCCCTGCAGCCGCTGGGTGTAGGTCCGCAGCGCCAGGGCGACGTTGGCCGGCACCTCGTGCAGCTGGTCGAGTTCGCGGGCGACCTGGAACATGTCGACCGGCGCGTGGGCGGCGGCCACCGAGTTGACCTCGGCGGCAGCGGCGGCGAGCGGGTTGGCGCTCATGGTGGGGCTCCTTCGGTAGATGCGGGATGGGGTGATGACCGGCCCGGACGGCCGGTCAGCGGCCGGAGCGGACGAGGTGT
Source organism: Planomonospora alba (assembly GCF_039534085.1). NCBI lineage: Bacteria > Bacillati > Actinomycetota > Actinomycetes > Streptosporangiales > Streptosporangiaceae > Planomonospora > Planomonospora alba. Next base: position 4,411 of record NZ_BAAAUT010000092.1, on the reverse strand, counting down.
CCTCGTCCTCCGGCGGGTCGTCGGGCTCGTTGTGCTCCCGGACGAAATGCAGGGTGAATCCGCAGCCCTCGCAGACGACGGTGCGCTTCTGCTGACCTGCGGGGATGGTGGCGACGATGAACGCCCGGCACCGGGGGCACCAGGTGCTGCCGGTGACGGCGTGGGTGTCGTCCGGGGCGTCCTCGGCGCTGTCGGCGGCGGAGTTCTCGCTGGTCGCCTCCGCCGTCGCCTTGGCGGTGGCCTTGCGCTCCTGGCGGGCGCGCCAGCGCTTGACGGCCAGGGCCAGCAGCGCCAGCAGCGGAGCGGCGACGGCTCCGGCCGGACCGCCCAGCGTCGCGGCGGCCCGCCGGCGGGCCGCCCGGTAGCCGTCCGCGCTGCGGGTCGCGGCCCACGCGGTGCTCATCCGGCGGCCGGTCTTGCGGTCGGCCCACGCCCCGGCCCGGCGGGCCTGAGCCGCGGCGGCCCGCCCCGTGGCCCGCACCGTGCGGCGAGCGGTACGGCCCACGGCCCGGTAGGCGCGGCTCGCCCGGCCGCCGGTCGCGGCGTCGACCCGGGCCGCACCCTGGCGTACCCGGCTACCGACCGACCGCGCCGCCCGGGTCGTCGCCCCGGCGGTCGCGGCTCCGGCGCGGCGGGTCATCCGGCCGAACCGGCGCGCGGCCGTGGCGGTCGAGGCGGCCGTCTGCCGGGCCTTGCCGAGCGGCCCGCGCCGCTTCCCGCCCTGCGTACGGCCGGTAGAGCGGGTGGCCGCGCTCGCCTCGGAGGAGGTACGGCGGCGTCGGGCCAGCCGCTCGGCAGCACGGTCCGCACGCGAGCGGCCCGCCGCCGCAGACCCGGCCGACCCGGTCCCGGACGGGCGAGCGGCCCGGCCACCGACCAGCCCACCGAGTCCACCCGAGCGGGTCGTCCCGGCCGCGCGGCCACCGCGACCGCCCAGCAGACCCCCCGCCCGCGAGCGGGAGCCGCTCGAGCGACCGGAGCGACCGGCACCGGCGGAACGTCCCTCGCTGCGCAGCGCGCCGAACGCGCCGCCGGAGGAGCGGCGTCCCCCGGTACCGGCCCGGCCACCGCGCCCGTCCTCCCAGGCCACACCCCAGGTCCGGCCGGAGCGGCGCCGCTGCAGACGGTGGCGGACGTAGGCGGCCGCTCCGCCGCCGGCCAGCACCGCGCCGCCGATCAGGCCGGGCAGACCGGCGAGCTGGTAGACGCCGGTCAGCAGCGCGGAAGCGGCTGAGACACCTCCGGCGGCCAGGTGCCCGGCGGGGATGCCCTCCGGGCGCTCCTCCTCCTGGCCGTCGTCGACCGGCTCAGCGGCCGGAGCGGCCGGGGCCGGGGTCTCGGCGGGGACGGGCTCCGGCTCAACGGCCGGGTTCTCGGTCTCGTTCATCGGGTCACCTCGGCGAGGTCGAAGAGGGTCACCTGGGCGGCGCACACCTGGCACGGCTCCCAGTCGCGGCGGTCGTGGCGGCGGGGGTCGCGGCACTGCTGGGCGGCCGGGACGGGCGGCAGGGACAGCAGGTGCTCGGACATGTCGACCTCGGCCAGGCGGCGGGCCACGTGCTCGTCCCAGGCCTGACCGCAGGTGCATACGAGCTGGTAGACGCGGCCGACGCGGTCGCGGCGGCGCAGGATCTCCGGGCGGTGGCGGGCCGTCATGCCGCACCTCCGGCCAGGTCGATCCGGCACCAGGCGCAGCGCCCGGCCTCACTCGTCCGCGCCTCGTAGGCGTCGGCCAGCTCGGCGATGAGGGACAGGCCGTAGCCGCCCTCCCCGGCCGGGCGCTGCGCCGGGACGGTGGCCGGCCCCTGGTCGACCACGGTGACCTCCACCGCGCCGCCGGTGACGACCAGGCGGATGCGGTAGGCGCCGCCCACCAGGCCGGACGCCGAGTGCAGGACGGCGTTGGTGGCCAGCTCGGAGGCGACCAGCAGCACGTCCGCGGTGCGCGGGCAGGCGGGCGGCAGCAGGGCGGCCACCCAGGTGCGGACGTCGGCCAGGTGCTCGGGCAGGCCGGGCACCTGCCGCTCGGCGCAGGTCACGGCGAGGGCGGTGCGCGTCATGCCGCACCTCCCGCCTGCGCCTGAGCGTCGGCCAGGAACGCGGCGAGCTGGTCGCTCTGCAGCAGCAGCTCACCGTCACGGGGCAGCTCCAGACGGATCCACCCGTCCGCTGAGTCGGCCACCCAGGTGCGCAGCGTCTCCAGCTCCAGGTACCAGATACCGGCCCTCTCGCCGCGCAGGTCCGGGACCATCAACGCGGCCACCACCGGGTCGTCGGTCAGGGTCAGAGTCGCGGTGCGGGCGCACCATCCGCCGGCCTCCCACAGCCGCACCTGCCGGTGGCACCGGGAGGTCAGCAGGACATGGATCTCGGTGTCCCAGTCGAGCCACTCGTCCTCGTGGCCGCGCGGCACCTGCCGGTAGCAGCGGGCCAGTGCCGAGACGACCTGATCCCGCGGAGTGAACAGGCTGAAGGCGTCGCCGTCGTAGACCAGGGTGAGCATCACCCAGTCCTCGCCGGCCGGAGCGATCCGCACGTCCCCGGTGCCGGTCGGCTCGGTGAGCCCGGCGGCCAGCAGGTCCCGCGCGAACAGGTAGTCGGCCATCTCCCGGCCGTCGTCGTGGCGGAACACCAGCCGCAGCGCGTAGGGGTCGACGACCGGGTCGTAGACCAGCACCGCCGACAGCGGCACGTCGGGCTCCTCCTGGGAGAGCAGCAGCAGACCCGTGGTGATCGCGCTCACGCGGCCACCTCCCCGCGCTCCTGGCCGATCTCGACAGCACCGGCGGAGCTGGTCGACAGCACGCGCTTGGCGCGCTCGAACCCGATGCCGAGAGCGGCGGAGACCTGGCGGATGGAGGCGTTCGCGGCCAGCTCTCCGGAGACCACGAGAGCGGCGAGCCGCTCGGCGAGGTCGGCGTCCGTCAGCGTCCGCGCGGAAGCGGCCTTCAGCACCGGCGGGAGCGGCACGCCCTTGTTCGGGCGCGTCGCCGGACGCACCCGGCGGGCCGCTCTCGTCTTGCCCTGTCCGTCCTGGCTGGTCCCGGTTCGCGGGGCGCTCTCAGGAGCGGCCGGGCGGGCGACGATCGGCAGCAGGGCCCGGCCCTCCGGGAGCACCGGCCACACCGTCGTGGGCCGCTCCGGAGCGCTGTCCTGCGTGCTCTCGGCGGCGCTGTCGACGGCGGTCTCGGCAGCAGGCTCGGAAGCGGTGCCGAGAGCGGGGGTCGCGGGCGGCCGCAGGTCCATCTCCGCGAGCGTCGGCACCCGCACCCCGCGCTCGTGCCACGGGTCCGCGCTCGAGATGCTCGCGTCCACCACGCCGATCAGGTGCGCGGTGGCAGCCGCGCCGAGCGGGCCGATGATGTGGGCGACGATCGCGCCGACCGCCTCCCACCCGGTCGGGCCGCCCTCACCCGGCAGCGCCGCGACGACGTTCAGGAGCACGCTCGTGGTCAGGCACGCGGCGGCGATCCGCTCGGCGGCCTCGGCCAGGCGCCCGCCGGCGGATGCGAGGCGGGCGCGGGCGATGATGACCCACACGACCGCGCCCAGCAGGACGGGCTCCAGGATCCACAGCGCCCACCAGGTCGGGGCGCCGGAGTCGACGGCCATCAGGCGGGCCGCGCCCTCCTGCACGCCCGTGGTCGACCAGGCGCCGAACCCGACCAGGACCGGGATCAGCACGCGCAGGTTCAGGGTGCGGGTCTGCTCCAGACGCAGCGCGCGGGCCTCCGCACTGCGGGCGAGGCCGGCGGAGATGCGGGTGCGCTCCCCGGCCGCGACGGCCTTGCGGTAGAGGCGGGACAGCTCCGCGGACGCGGATGCCTGCGCTTCGCGCTCGGCGCGGTCCAGCTCGGCGAGACGCACCCGGACGCCCAGGTCCCGGCGGGCCTGGTCGTGCTCGGCGTCGGCGAGCGCGCGGGCGAGCTCGTCGGCGCGGCGGACGGCGTCGGCGTCGCGCTCGGCGGTCAGGCGGGCGGCCAGTTCGCCGGCGGGCAGATCGGGGCGGCGGCTCACCAGATCACCGCCTCGGCGATCTCGGCGGGCGCCTCGTGCAGCAGCTCGTCCAGGATGTCGGCGGCGGCCTCGCGGCGGGCGCGGGCCTCCTCCGGGGTCTCGCCGGGCAGCAGCGCGGCCCACAGGTCCGGGGTCATGCGCTCCACGGCGTAGGCCAGCGGGCGCATGTCCAGCTCGTCGTCCAGCGGGGTGCGGGGACGCGGGATCAGGGGGATGATGGTTCGCATCGGGCCAGTTCCTTCCAGGGCGTTGGTCCGTGTCCGCGGCCTCGGTGGTGCAAGCACCGAGGCCGCTTTTTGCGTTTGGGCGTTGATCACTTTCCCTTCTGTCATTACTGTAGGTACAGAACGCAGGACGGTCAACGGTCTGTTAGAACTGTTCCTACAGAAGCCCG
>NZ_BAAAUT010000091.1:0-19211 GCF_039534085.1 Planomonospora alba | reverse complement strand
CCACGGAAGCCCTCACCGCAGCCACCGCCCCACGACCCCCCACGACGACCGATCAAGGGACGTCCCACCGCAGCACGAGCCTCACCCCGGGGGAACACCACGGAGAACCCACCGGAAGATCACCCCGCGAGGGGAAAGGTCAGCGTGCCGCGGCGGGGAGGTCGGCGGGGTCGGCGACGGGCCAGGTCAGCGGGTCGTCACCGAGCTTGTCGAGGTACGGCACCTGCTCCCGGCACCACGGGGAGATCGGCAGGCGGCCACCGAGCACGCCCTCGGCGAACTCCTGCCACGGCATCCAGCGCGTCTCCCCGACCTCGTCGGGGTTGGGCACGGCGTCACCGGAGACCACCGCCCGGTAGACCGGGCAGAGCTCCCGCTCGACGACGCCGTTGTCCATGACCGCCCGATAGGAGAAGCGGGGCAGCAGCAGGTCGGCGCCGGTCACGGTGAGCCCCAGCTCGTAGGACAGGCGCCGGAGCACCGCGTCGTGCGCCGACTCGCCCGGCAGCGGGTGGCCGCAGCAGCTGTTGGTCCACACATCCGGCCAGGTGAGCTTGTGCGAGGCCCGCCGGGTGAGGAGCACCCTTCCGTCGCCGTCGAACACGTAGCTGGAGAAGGCGAGGTGGAGGGGGGTGTCGGGACCGTGCACCTCGGCCTTGGGCGCCGTTCCGATCGCGTTTCCCTCATCGTCGAGGAGCACGACGTATTCATCAGGTGTCACGCATCGAGACTACGAGATCATGTCTGGCTATCACGCCGGAACGGCGATACATGGCGAAAAGTCCCTATAAGCCATCGAACGATCTCAGGGACATCCCCGATCCCCGCACCACCGCCGCCCACGTAGGCTGAGCCCGTGTCATTCGTATCCGATCTCCGCGTGGTCCTGGAAGGTCGGGACTTCCGGCGGTTGTACGGCACCCGCCTGGTCTCCCAGTTCTCCGACGGGATCTTCCAGTTCGCGGTGGCCGGATTCGCCTTCTTCAGCCCCGAGACGAGCACCAGCGCCGTCGAGATCGCCGTGGGCCTGGCGGTGCTGCTCCTGCCGTACTCCGTCCTCGGGCCCTTCGTCGGGGTGTTCATCGATCGCTGGTCCCGCCAGCGCATCCTGGTGATCGCCCCGTTCGTGCGCGGTGCGCTGCTGGTGGCCACCGCGGCCCTGCTCGCGGCCGGCGTGCCCGACTGGCTCTTCTACGGCGCCGCGCTCTGCGTGCTCGGCGTGAACCGCTTCTTCCTCGCCGCGCTCGGCGCCTCGCTCCCGCACGTCGTCCCGGCCGACCGGCTGCTGGTGGCCAACGCGGTCACCCCCACGTCGGGCACCGTGCTGACCTTCGTCGGTGCGGGCGTGGGCTTCCTGCTCAGGAAGGTCTTCGGCGCCGACCACCAGGGCGTCGCCGCGCTCCTGCTCGTCTCCGGGCTGGTCTTCGGGCTCAGCGCGCTGATCGCCCGGACCATGGACCGGTCGCTGCTCGGCCCGGCCTACGACCCGGATCGGCCGCAGGTCCGCGAGGCGGTGCGCAACGTCGTCAGCGGCCTCGTCGACGGCGCACGGCACATCGCGCACCACCGGGCCGCCACCGCCGCGCTCGGCGCGATGGCCACCCACCGGTTCATGTACGGCATGTGCACCGCGATGCTGGTGATGCTCTCGCGCTACTACTTCGCCGAGAGCGCCGAGGACGCCCTGGAGACGGCCACCCTCGTGGTCGCCACCTCCGGGGTGGGCTACTTCCTGGCCGTGCTGATCACGCCGTGGGCCACCGAGCGGTTCGGCCTGCACCGCTGGGTCCCGGCGATGCTCGTCGCCTCCGGGCTGCTGACGCTGGCGCTGTGCGCGCCGTTCCAGCAGTGGGGCTTCGCGGCCGCGGGCCTCGTGCTGGGCGTCGCCGGGCAGAGCATCAAGATCTGCGCGGACACGGCCGTCCAGCGGGACGTCGACGACGCCTACCTGGGCCGGGCGTTCTCCATCTACGACATGCTCTTCAACGGCAGCTTCGTGCTGGCCGCGGCCTGCGCGGCACTGCTGCTCCCGGCCGACGGCAGGTCGCCGCTCGTGCTCGGCCTGATCACCGCCGGATACCTCGGCGGCGCCCTACTCTACCGGGCCGTCAGGCCGCCGGCGCGGCTTCCCGAGCCGCAGCCGTCATCGCCGTCGTGATCCGCGCCAGGTCGTCGTCGCCGGTCGCGTAGGGCGGCATCGTGTAGATCAGCCGGCCGAACGGCCGGAGCCAGACGCCGTGCCGCATGGCGGTGTCCTGGACGCGGGCGACGTCGACCGGCTCCCGGGTCTCGACCACGCCGATCGCGCCGAGCACGCGCACGTCCGCCACCCCGGGGGCGTGCGCCGCCGGGGCCAGGCCCGCCGCCAGCCCCGCCTCGATCCGGGCGACCTCCGCCCGCCAGGGCCGCTCGGCCAGCAGGTCGAGCGAGGCGTTCGCGACGGCGGCGGCGAGCGGGTTGCCCATGAAGGTCGGCCCGTGCATGAGCGTCCCGACGCCCGCCGCCACCCGCTCGGTGCACAGCGTCGCGGCCATGGACAGGTAGCCGCCGGTCAGCGCCTTGCCCAGGCACATGATGTCGGGCCGCACACCCGCGTGGTCGCAGCCGAACAGCTCCCCGGTCCGGCCGAAGCCGGTGGCGATCTCGTCGGCGATCAGCAGCAGGCCGTGCTCGTCGGCCAGCTCGCGGAGCCGGCGCAGGCAGGACGGGGGGTAGAAGTGCATGCCTCCCGCGCCCTGCACGACCGGCTCGACGATGATCGCCGCCAGCTCGCGGGCGTGCCGGGCGACGGTCTCCGCCAGCTCGTCCAGGTAGCCCGCGTCGTGGCGGGCGGGCGGGCGCGGGGCGAAGACGTGCCGCGCGAGCGCGCCGGAGAACAGGTGGTGCATGCCGTTCACCGGGTCGCAGACGGCCATCGCCCCGAAGGTGTCGCCGTGGTAGCCGCCCCGGACGGTCAGCAGCCGGTGCCGGCCGGTGAACTGGAGCGCCATCTTGACGGCGACCTCGACCGCCACCGAGCCGGAGTCGGCGAGGAAGACCTTCGGCAGCCCGGTCAGGCCGGCCAGGCGGTGCGCCAGCCGTACGGCGGGCTCGTGCGTGAGCCCGCCGAACATGACGTGCGCCATGTCGGAGAGCTGGGCGGTCAGCGCGGCGTTGAGACGGGGGTGGTTGTAGCCGTGGATCGCCGCCCACCACGACGACATGCCGTCCACCAGCTCGCGCCCGTCGGCGAGCGTCAGCCGCACGCCGTCGGCCCGCACCACCTGGTGGACCGGGACCGGCGGCGGCACGGGCGCGTACGGGTGCCACACGTGCGCGCGGTCGAGGCCCGGCACGTCCACGGGGCCTCCTAACCGGGCAGCACGCCGTTGTCCCGCGCCCACGTCAGCAGTGCCTCGGTGGCGGCCTCCTTGCCGAGGACGCCCTCGTCCATGCGCAGGTCGAGGAGGAACTTGTAGGCGCGGCCGACGGCCGGTCCCGGCGGGATGCCGAGGATCCGCTGGATCTCGTTGCCGTCCAGCTCGGGGCGGATCTTGCTGAGCTCCTCCTCCTCGGCCAGCCGGGCGATGCGCTCCTCCAACTGGTCGTAGGTGCGCGACAGCGCCTGCGCCTTGCGCCGGTTGCGGGTGGTGCAGTCGGCCCGGGTGAGCTTGTGCAGCCGCTCCAGCAGGTGCCCGGCGTCCCGGACGTAGCGGCGGACCGCCGAGTCGGTCCACTCGCCCGTGCCGTAGCCGTGGAAGCGCAGGTGCAGCTCGACCAGGCGGGAGACGTCGGCCACCACGTCCTTGGGGAACTTCAGCTCCGTCAGGCGCTTCCTGGTGAGCTGGGCGCCCACCACCTCGTGGTGGTGGAAGGAGACCCGGCCGCCGGGCTCGTGCCTGCGGGTCTTGGGCTTGCCCACGTCGTGCATGAGCGCGGCCCAGCGCAGGATGCGGTCGGGGCCGCTCTCCTCCAGGTCGATGGCCTGCTCCAGCACGATCAGCGTGTGCTCGTAGACGTCCTTGTGCCGGTGGTGCTCGTCGATCTCCAGCCGGAGCCTGGGCAGCTCCGGCAGCACGTGCGCGGCGAGTCCGGACTCGACCAGGATCTGCAGCCCCTCGCGCGGGTGGGCGCTGCAGACCAGCTTGTCCAGCTCGTCGCGGATGCGCTCGGCGGAGACGATCTCGATCCGCGCGGCCATCGCGGCCATCGCGGTCCGCGCCGCCGGGTCCACGGTGAAGCCGAGCTGGCCGGCGAAGCGGGCGGCACGCAGCATGCGCAGCGGGTCGTCGTCGAAGGACCGCTCGGCGGGGCCGGGGGTGCGCAGGACCTTGGCGTGCAGGTCGTTCAGGCCGCCGTACGGGTCCTCGAACTCCCGGCCCGGCAGGCGCAGCGCCATCGCGTTGACCGCGAAGTCGCGCCGGGCGAGGTCGCCCGCGAGCGTGTCGCCGTAGACGACCTCGGGCTTGCGCGACTTCGGGTCGTAGGACTCGCTGCGGTAGGTGGTGATCTCCAGCAGCCAGTTGCCCTTGCGCGCGCCGACCGTGCCGAAGTCGATGCCGACCGTCCAGACGGAGTCGGCCCAGTCGCGGATGAGCTCCAGGACGGCCTCGGGCCGGGCGTCCGTGGTCAGGTCGAGGTCGTTGCCGATCCGGTCGAGGAAGACGTCGCGGACCGAACCGCCCACCAGTGCGATCTCGTATCCGCGCGCGGCGAACAGCTCGCCGAGCTCGTCGACGACCGGCGCGATCTTGCGGAACAGCTCGGCCACGCCGCGCCGCTGGCTCTCAGACAGATTCGAAAGGGACAAACCGGGTAGGTCCTTCGGTCCAGGGAACACGTTCCCCACTGGGGAGACGCCGTACAGCGATCACCAGGCTACGTTCAGCCGCGGTCCGGGTGGAGCCGAACCCCGAGGCAAGGAGGACCTGTATGAAGGATGCCCTCGCGATCCACCGCTGGCTCCTCACCCACCAGATCCATCATGAGATCGTACGCCTTCCCCGGATGTTGACGAGCGCCGACGAACTGCCCGAGGTCCTGTCCGTGAGCCCCGCCGCCTGCGTGGGCGTCACCGTCTTCGAGGTCACCACCCGGATCGGCCCCGAGGCCGTCGCGGTCGTCGCCCCCGTCGGCGCCCCGCCCCGCCCCGGAGCGGTCGGCGGGGTCCTGGACGTGCGCCGGGTCCGGCCCGCCTCCGCCTTCACCGTCAACTCCGCCACCGACTACGCCGCGGGACTGATCTGCCCGCTGCTGCTCCCCGACACCCTCACCGTGCTCCTGGACGAGCGGCTCACCCGGATCGGCGGCCCCGTGCACACCCCCACCGGCGAGCGCCGTACGGCGCTGCGGATCCACGCCGACGACCTGCTCGGACTCGTCCACGGGAAGATCGCCGACCTCTCCGTCCCCCGCCCCCGAGGAGAGCCGATGACAGCCCGCCTCGTCGGATAGGCCATAGCATTGCGGGCGTGCGCCGTATTTCACCCTGGGCCGGCACGTGATCCGCAAGCACGCGTCGCTCGCCGTCGTCCTCGCCACGCTGCTGTTCCTGGCGGCGGTGGCCACCGGCGGCACGGTGAACGCCGCGACGACCACGAGCCGCCAGACCCTCCAGCTCGCGATCGAGTCGATCAGCCCTGACCTGCCCCGGGAGCCGACGGCCGAGATCAGGGTCTCGGGCTCCCTGGCGAACACCGGCACCGAGGCGCGCAGCGGCCTGCGCTACCGGATGCGCTACTCCGCGCAGCCGTTCGCCTCGCGGGCCGCCATGGCCGCCTACGCGGGCGGGCAGGAGGGGAGCCTGCCGGGCGCCTGGCGCGACGAGAAGTACTTCCAGGAGGCGATCGCGGCCTCCGCCAAGGCGCCCTGGGAGTTCGTCTTCACCCCGCAGCAGCTCGGCCTGTCCCGGTTCGGCGCCTACCCGCTGGCGGTCGAGGTGCTGGACGGCACCGGCCAGACGGTCGCCGCCCAGCGCACCTTCCTGACCTACGCGCCGCCCGGGACCGAGGCGACCCGGACCCGCATCGCGATGGTCCTGCCGATCGTCGACCGGCCGCACCGGGCCGACGACGGCGTCTTCCTCGACGACGAGCTCGCCGGCTCCGTCGCGGACGGCCAGCGCCTCGGCAAGCTGCTGAAGCTCGCGCAGGAGACCGCCTCGGCCAAGGGCGTCACCTGGGTGCTCGACCCGGCCCTGCTCGACGACGTCCGGGCGGCGGGCAAGGCGCACCGCCTGAAGTCCGGGGACCGGACCGAGAACCGGCCCGCGGACGCCGCCGCGGCCCGGTGGCTCGGCTCCCTGCGCACGGCCCTGGCCTCCGCCGCGGTCGTGGCCACCCCGTACGCCGACCCGGACGTGGTCGCCCTGGCCCACAACGGCCTCGACAACACCCCCAGGACGGGCGTGCAGGCAGCCGAGCGGGTCGGCAAGGAGCTCCTGGGCCGCGACGTCGCCACCGACGTCAACTGGCCGGTCGGCGGGCTCGTCGACCACGACGCACTCGACCTGCTGGCCACCGCCGGGGTCCGCACCGTGCTGCTGGGCGAGGCGAACCTGCCGCCCGCCGTCTACCCGGGCACCACCCCGCACGCCGCCGCCACCCTGCAGAGCGTGGCCGGCCCGGTCAAGGCCCTGGTCGCCGACCCGGTGCTGAGCGACATCGCCGGCGCGGACACCTCCGCGCCCGGCGCGGCCCTGCTGAACCGGCAGCGGTTCATCGCCGAGACCGCGGCGATCAGCGCCGAGCCCGTCACGACCGCGCGGGCCGTGATCGCCGTCCCGCCGCGCCGCTGGTCGCCCGACCCCGCCTACGTGGCCGAGCTGGTGCGCACGGCCTCCGGCCTGCCCTGGCTGACCCCCACGACGCTCGACGCGATCAAGAGCGGCAAGGCCGACACGCCCCGCTCCGGTCTCGTCTACACCGAGCAGAACCAGCGCGCCGAACTCGGCAGGAAGCACCTGGCGGACGTACGGCGAGTGAGCGGGCGGGCGAGCCTGGCCACGGCCGTCACGCCGGACACCGCCGGGTCCGACGACTCCGGCGCCTACAACCTGGCGCTGCTGCGGCTGGCCTCCTCCGCCTGGCGGGGCCGGGCCGAGGAGGTCGCGCCGTACGTCGCGCAGCTGCGCGCCACGGTCGACTCCCGCATCGACCAGGTGCGGATCGTCGGGGGCGAGCAGGCGGAGCAGGTGCGCACGCTGGCCGGGGACAACGGCGAGCTGCCGATCAGCGTCCGCAACGACCGCGACGGCTCCGGCGGCACGGTCGTGGTCCGGGTCAGGGTGACCTCGCAGAAGCCCGACAGGCTGGAGATCGGCGAGTACGAGGACCGGATGGTCATCTCCGGCGGCCAGACCCAGACCGTCCGGGTCCCGATGGCCACCACGGGCGCCTCCGGCGGCCAGACCACGGTCCTGGTCCAGCTCACCACCGATGACGGCCGCGCGTACGGCCAGCGCGTCAAGCTGACCGTGCGGACCACCGGCTACACCGGGATCGCACTGGTGATCGTGGGCGCGGCCCTGCTGGTGATGCTGGCCGCGGTGACCCTGCGCGTGCTGCGCCGCCGGGGGGCCCGCCGGGCCGCGGCCGCCGCGCCGGAGCCGCGGGCGAGCGTGCCGGCGGGCTCGGAGTCCTGAAGGCCCGCCGGCGCGCCCCGCGCCGGCGGGCGTCCCCCCACGGAGGAAGAGGCAGAGGAAGCGGCATGAGCAGGGTCCTGCGCGCGAGCGCGATCATGGCCGCGGGGACGATGGTCTCCCGCGTCACGGGGTTCGCCAGGTCGGCGGTGCTCGTGGCCGCGCTCGGCAGCGCGCACATGGGCGACGCCTACACCATCGCCAACGCGATCCCGTTCATCCTGTTCGACTTCCTGCTCGGCGGGATCCTCAGCAGCGTCGTGGTCCCGTCGATCGTGCGCCGCCAGCAGAGCGACCCCGACGGCGGCCGGGCCTTCGAGCAGCGGCTGATGACGATCGGCGCGGTGGTGCTGGTCGTGCTCACCGCGGCGGCGGTGCTGCTCGCCCGGCCGCTGGTCGAGCTCTACACCGACGCCGGCTGGAGCACCGGGAAGACCGAGGTCGCGGTCATGCTGGCCCGGTACGTGCTGCCGCAGATCGCCTTCGTCGGCGTCGGGGCGATCGCCGGGGCGATCCTCAACACCCGCGACCGCTTCGCCGCCCCCATGTGGGCGCCGGTGCTGAACAACGTCGTGATGATCGGCGTGCTCCTCCTCTACCTGGTGACGGCCGGCCGCTCGGGCTCGGACGTCGACGCGGTCAGCGGCGCCGACCTCGCCCTGCTCGGCCTCGGCACCACCGCGGGCATCGTGGCCCAGTGCCTGGTGCTGGTGATCGCGCTGCACCGGGCGGGGTTCCGCTTCCGACCCCGGTTCGGCCTGCGCGACACCGGCCTGGGCGAGATGGGCCGGACCGCCGCCTGGGGCCTGGCCTACGTGTGCATCACCCAGCTGGGCTTCTGGGTCACCACCAAGGTCGCCTCCGGCGCGGGCGACGAGGTGACGGGCGCGGGCAACACCGCCTACGCGCAGGCCTTCCAGCTCTTCCAGCTCCCCTACGGGATCATCGCGGTCTCGGTGATCACCGCGATGCTGCCCCGGATGAGCCGGTCGGCGAACGCGGGCGACCTCGGCGCGATCCGCGAGGAGTTCGCCTCCGGGGTCCGGCTCGTCTCGGTGCTGCTGGTGCCCGCCGGGCTGCTGCTGATGGTGCTGGGCCCCGCGGTGACCGTGCTGATCTACTCCTGGGGCAACAACGACGCCGAGAACGCGATCTTCATCGGCAACGTGCTGCAGGTCTTCGGCCTGGCGCTGGTGCCGTTCTCGCTCTTCCAGCTCCTGCTCCGCGTCTTCTACGCCTTCGGCGACACCCGCACCCCGGTCTTCATCGGGGCGGGCAACACGGCGGTGAGCATCACGCTCAGCCTCCTGTCCGCCGCCGTCCTGCCGCCCCGGTACGTGGTGATGGGCCTGGCCGGCGCGCTCACCGCCGCCTACACGGTGGGCACCGCGGTCGCCTGGGTGCTGGCCTCCCGCCGCACCCGGGGGCTGAACGGGCGCGTGGTCGCCGCGGGGCTGTCCCGCATGTACAGCGCGGCCCTGCCGGGCACGCTGCTCGCGCTCGGCGTACTCTGGATCACCCGGGAGCTGGCCGACCTGACCCCGCTCAGCTCCGTCGTCATGCTCGCCGCGGGAGGCGGGCTCGGCCTGGCGCTCTACCTGGTCGTCGCCCACCGCATGCGCATCCCCGAGGTGGGTTCGATCGTTGGAATGGTCACAGGACGAGCACGGCGGTGAGCCGGAGGTTTTCCCCCTCCGTCCGGCAGGCAGAACACGGGTGGAACGGTGCGGCACTACCATGGTGCGACACGTGTGACGACACGCGGCGAGTGGAAGCAGGAGGGCGTGGGCGGATCCACCCGGCATCGTGCGATGTGGTCTGACGTGCCCACCGGGCGCGGCGCTGACGCGTTCCCAGTTTCGGAGAGTTCATGAGCACCTCCTCGGCGATCGAGCCCGGCACGAAGCTGGCCGAGCGGTTCCGGCTCGAAGACCGCGTTCACGAGTCCAACGGGGCCACGCTCTGGAAGGCCATCGACGAGGTGCTCGCCCGTCCCGTGGCCGTCCACACCTTCGCCCCCGACTTCCCCCGCGTCGACGAGGTCGTCTCGGCCGCCCGTACGGCCAGCCGCCTCACCGACCCGCGGCTGACGCAGGTCTTCGACGCCACCGAGGACGACAGCTGCTCCTACGTCGTGAGCGAGTGGGTGACGGGGGAGAACCTCGCCGACCTGGTGGCGGCCGGGCCGCTGGAGCCCGAGCGGGCCGCCGCGCTGGTCGCGGAGGTCGCCGAGGCGCTGGTCCACGCCCACGAGGCCGGCGTCCCCCACCTCTGCCTGACGCCCGAGCACCTGGTGTGGACGGCGGGCGGCACGGTCAAGCTGCTCGGCCTCGGGGTCGACGCGGTGCTGGCCGACGTGGTGCACGACAACATGCGGGTCGAGGAGGCCGCCCGGGGCGACGCCGAGGGCCTCGGCCGCCTGCTGTACGCCGGGCTGACCGGCCACTGGCCGGGCGAGGGCTCCCCGGGAGGGCTGCCCGTCGCCCCCATGGACAACGGGCACTTCTGCACGCCGCGCCAGGTCACCGCCGGCGTGCCGGGTTACCTCGACACCATCGTCTGCCGGGCGATCCTGCCGGAGAGCAAGCGCGGCCAGACCCCGCTGGCGAGCCCCGCCGAGATCGCCGACGCCCTCAGTGCCGTGCCCCGGCCCGCGCCCATGCCCATGCCGGCGCCTCCCGCGCCCGTGGTCGCGGCCTCCCGCTCCGAAGGGCTGGAGACCGCCGAGTCCCCGCATCGGCCCGCCCCGCCCCCGCCGCCGTACCAGCCGCCCTACCCGCCGGTCCACCGGCCGCAGCCCGCCTCCGGGGGCGGGCTGCTCGGCAAGGTCGCCGTGGGGGCGATCGTCCTGCTGGTCATGGCGGCCGTCGGCCTGGGCGCCTGGACGCTGGGCCGCAGCATCGGCAACGCGGGCGGCGGAGGGGACACCGACACCGGTGCCGCGCCCACGCCCACGGCGGCGGCGTCCCCGGCCACCAAGGAGGTGAAGCCCTCCTCCGCCGAGGGCTTCGACCCGCTGGGCAACGACAGGGACGAGCGCAGCGAGCTGGCGCACCTGGCGCTGGACGGCAAGCCCTCCACCGACTGGCACTCGGAGTCCTACCCCTCCGCCGACTTCGGCCGGCTGAAGAGCGGGGTGGGCCTGCTGATCGACTTGAAGAAGAGCGCGACCGTCACGGAGGTGACCGCGGACTTCGGGCCCGTCTCGGGCGGCGAGGTGGAGCTGCGGGTGGGCGACTCCAAGAGCCTGGACGCCCTCACCAAGGTCGCGGACGAGTCCGGCCTCGGCGGCAAGAAGGCCCTCACCGCCAAGTCCCCGAAGCAGGGCCGCTACGTCCTGCTCTGGTTCACCGAGGCCCCCTCCTACCAGGGCAGGTACCGCGTGCAGGTGAACGAGGTGAAGATCCGGGCGGTCAAGTGACCGATGAGGCGAAACCAGTCTGATTTGATCTATTTTGCCGTTCTCCTTGCCGATCATGTGAGATTCCATGGCACCATCTATCCCGTAGAGGTGTTCTCCCGGACCGGCACAGCAGGACTTTCCTTGTGAATTCCCCACCCGAGACCCCGCCGACGGCGGGCCGGCAGGCGGCGCGGACGGACGTGTCCGACGCCGATCTGCTGACCCGGCACATCGCCGGGGACCCGCACGCTTTCAGTGAAATAGTCAAGCGCCACCGAGACCGCATGTGGGCGGTCGCCCTGCGCACGCTCGGCGATCCCGACGAGGCCGCGGACGCCGTGCAGGACGCGTTCGTCTCCGCCTACCGCAAGGCGGAGAGCTTCCGAGGCGAGGCGGCCGTCACCACGTGGCTGCACCGCATCGTGGTGAACGCCTGCCTGGACCGCATGCGCCGCAAGGCCGTACGTCCCGTGGCCGACGACGAGCTGGTCGAGGCCGCCGAGCGCGACACGCCGGTTCCCGACCAGACCGCCGAGCGCGAGGTCTCCATGGAGGTCTCCTCCGCGCTCAAGCTCCTCCCGGCCGACCAGCGGGCCGCCCTGGTGCTCGTGGACATGATGGGCTACTCCGTCGAGGACGCCGCCCGGGTCCTGCAGGTGCCGAGCGGCACGGTGAAGAGCCGGTGCGCGCGAGGCCGCGCGAAACTTGTCCCCATTCTTTCCCATCTGCGGAACCGATCCGACCGATCCCGCGTCTCATCGGCGAAGGGAGCAGAACTTCGTGACGGGTGATACGCACTACGACCTGGAGATCCTGGCCGAACTGGCCGAGGGTCTCCTCGACGCCGCCACGGCCATGCGGGTTCGCGAGCATCTCGCGATCTGCGATCCCTGTGGTGAGAGCCTCGCCGACCTCGCAGCGGTCCGTGAGCTCCTGGCGGCGACGTCTACCCCGGCGATGCCGATGGGAGTCGCGCTCCGCATCGACCGCGCGCTGGCCGCCGAGGCCGAGAACTTCCGTGGAGGTGGAATCGGGCTGGTGGAGGCACCGGCCTGGGACGACATGATGCGCGACGCGCCCTGGGAGACGGCGCCCCTCCCGCAGGAGGAGCCCGCGCCGGAACCCGAGACCCGGCCGGAGCCGGCCGTCAGGCTGGGGGTCGTCGGCGACGACGGCACCGTCACTCCGGTGACCCCGTCCCGGCGGCGCACGGCCGCCCGGCGGCGCCGCTGGGCGATGCCCGCCGCGGCGGCGGGCATCGCGGCCGCCGTGATCGGCGCGACCGTGGTGACGACGAGCATGCTCTCGGCCGCCGACCCGGAGCGGGAGCCGGTCATCGCCCGGCCCGCACCGGCGACCTCCACCGCGGACTACCAGCTGACCGCCAGCAACTGGAACTACACCGACCAGGAGCTGCGCGGCTCGCTGCTGGACTACATCGGGCCCGGCCTCATCGTGAAGGACAGCTCCGACACCTCCGAGCTGGCCCGCTGCGTGCAGCAGGTCTCGGAGAAGGTCGGCAAGGCCCCCTTCGCCGTGGACCAGGGCTTCTACAACGGGCAGGAGGCCAACATCGTGCTGTTCTGGCACAACGAGGCCAAGAACCAGGTGCGCGTGCACGTGGTCGGCCCGTCGTGCGAGACGGTGCGCAAGCCGGCCCTCGCCAGCTGGCGGTAACCGCAAGGACCACCCGGAAGCCCGGTACGGACCCGTCCGTACCGGGCTTCCGCGTCGGCGGGAATCACCGGCGCCTAGGATCTGTTGTCGCGACTGGCAACAGCAGAGGGAAAGGCGCAACGCGTGATGGACGTCCGGAATGTGATCATCATCGGATCGGGCCCCGCCGGTTACACATCGGCCGTGTACTCCGCGCGCGCCGAGCTCAAGCCCCTGGTCTTCGAGGGATCGGTCACCGCCGGCGGTGCGCTGATGAACACCACCGAGGTGGAGAACTTCCCCGGCTTCCCGGACGGCATCATGGGCCCCGACCTCATGGACGGCATGCGCAAGCAGGCCGAGCGCTTCGGCGCCGAGCTCGTCGCGGACGACGTGGTCGAGGTCGACCTGACCGTCACCCCCAAGGTCGTCAAGACCGCCACCGACACCTTCCACGCCAAGACCGTCATCCTCGCCACCGGCTCGGGCTACCGCGAGCTGGGCGTGCCCAACGAGAAGCGGCTGTCCGGCCGCGGCGTCTCCTGGTGCGCCACCTGCGACGGCTTCTTCTTCCGCGGCCAGGACATCGTGGTCGTCGGCGGCGGTGACACCGCCATGGAGGAGGCGACCTTCCTCACCCGGTTCGCCAACTCGGTGACCGTCGTCCACCGCCGCGACGAGCTGCGCGCCAGCAAGATCATGCAGGAGCGCGCGTTCGCCAACGAGAAGATCCGCTTCGTCTGGGACAGCGAGGTCGTCGACGTCCTGGGCGAGGAGAAGGTCAGCGGCGTACGGCTGCGCAACGTGAAGACCGGCGAGGAGAGCGAGCTGGCGGTCACCGGCCTGTTCGTCGCGATCGGCCACGACCCCCGCACCGAGCTGGTCAAGGGCCAGGTGGAGCTCGACGACCAGGGCTACATCAAGGTCGACGCCCCCTCCACCCGCACCAACCTCGACGGTGTCTTCGCCGCCGGCGACGTGGTCGACCACACCTACCGCCAGGCGATCACCGCCGCGGGCACCGGCTGCGCGGCCTCGCTGGACGCCGAGCGCTGGCTGGCCGAGCACGGCGACTGAACCGGCGGTCCGGCCCCACAGCCCCGGTCCGGCGGCCCGGCCCGGCGGCCGGACCGGTGACCGAACCTCAGACCGACCATCCGACGACAGGAGTGATGAAGTGGGCGACATCAAGAACGTGACCGAGGCGAGCTTCGACAGCGACGTGCTCAAGAGCGACAAGCCGGTCCTCGTGGACTTCTGGGCCGAGTGGTGCGGCCCGTGCCGCCAGGTCGCGCCGATCCTCGAGGAGATCGCCAAGGAGCAGGCCGACAAGCTGACGATCGTCAAGCTCAACGTCGACGAGAATCAGGCCATCGCGCAGCGGTACGGCGTACTCCAGATCCCGACGATGAACGTCTATAAGGGCGGAGAGGTCGTGAAGCAGATCATCGGCGCCAAGCCGAAGGCCATGCTGCTGCGCGAGCTCGAGGGCATCATCTAGGAGCCTCCCGGCAGAGGCCCCCGGAGGGCCCCCTGCGGCCGGTCGCTCCCCACGGTGCCGGCCGTACCACCCGCTTCCGAGCGGCACACCCACCAGAGAGCCCCCTCTCCCCCGAGGGGGCTCTCGTGCGTCCGCCCCGTGCTCCGCGGGCGTCCCGGACGGCGCCGTCCGGGACGCGCCGGCGCCGGACGATGACAGCACCGGCCGGCGCGCCGGCGGCGGGCCGGGAGCGGCCCGCGCCTCAGAACGCCTCAGACGGGCCGCAGCGCCCTCTCCGGGCTCATGGACCCCAGCAGCCTCTCCAGCGCCACCTCGACGTCCTCACGCCACGACACGGCGCTCTTGAGCTCCAGGCGGAGCCGGGGGAAGCGCAGGTGCGGCCGGACCGTCTTGAAGCCGACCGCGAGCAGATAGTCGGCGGGCATCACGCACGCCCCCGGCTGCTCCCACTTCAGGTCGCCGAACGCCTCGATCGCCCGCACCCCGCGCCGGGTCAGGTCCTTGGCCACCCCCTGCACCAGCATCCGGCCCAGCCCTCCGCCGGAGAACTCCGGGATGATGTGCGCGGTCATCAGCAGCACGGCGTCGGCGCTGACCGGCGAGGTCGGGAAGGCCGCCGAGCGCGGCACGTAGAGCGGCGGGGCGTAGAGCACGAAACCGGCCGGGGTCCCGTCGACGTATGCGATCTTCCCGCAACTGCCCCACTCCAGCAGGGTCGCGGAGATCCACGCCTCCTTCTCCAGGGCCGGGTCGCCCGCCTCCACCGCCCGGTCCCCGCTGACCGGATCGAGCTCCCAGAAGACGCACCGGCGGCAGCGGCGCGGCAGGTCGTCGAGGTTGTCGAGAGTGACGTTCACCAGCCGACGCGACACCTGTTGGCCCCAATCGCGTGCGAGACGAGTGGCCAGGCCTTCCTGGCCACGGCGGGAAAACGCGCGAGAACCGCCTCCCCAGCTGGCATCGTAGCCCAGCGAGGGGCGTCGTTTCAGGGCTGTCGGCCCCCACGGGGAGTACGTGTGCCCCTGACGTACCCTGGTTTACCTAGCTTGAGCACGTTGTGCTCCATACGACGAGGAGGTGGACCGTGCCCCAGGATTCGGATCACGGTCGGACCGTCGCGGCCCACGGGTCGCGCATCGATGCCTACGTCGACCGGTACGCCGCACGAGCTACCGAGATGGTCGCCTCCGAGGTCCGAGCTCTCTTCGCCGTCGCGTCGAGGCCCGAGGTGGTCTCGCTGGCCGGCGGCATGCCGTACGTCACCGCCCTCCCCCTGGACGTCGTGGGAGAGCTCGTCGCCGACCTCGTGGCCCGCCGCGGCCCGGTCGCGCTCCAGTACGGCTCCGGCCAGGGGGACCCGCACCTGCGCGAGCAGATCTGCGAGGTCATGCGCCTGGAGGGGATCGAGGGCAACGCCGACGACGTCGTGGTGACCGTCGGCTCGCAGCAGGCCCTCGACCTGATCACCCGCATCTTCATCGACCCCGGCGACGTCATCCTCGCCGAGGGCCCCTCCTACGTGGGCGCGCTGGGCACCTTCGCCGCCTACCAGGCGAAGGTCGTGCACATCGCGATGGACGACGAGGGCATCATCCCCGAGTCGCTCGCGCAGACCATCTACGCGCTGCAGACCGCGGGCAGCCGCATCAAGTTCCTGTACACGATCCCCACGTTCCAGAACCCCGCCGGAGTCACGCTCAACACCGAGCGCCGGGCGCAGGTGCTGGAGATCTGCCAGCGCTCCGGCGTGCTCATCGTCGAGGACAACCCGTACGGCCTGCTCGGCTTCGACGGCGAGCCCATGCGGGCGCTGCGCGCCGACAACCCCGACGGCGTGGTCTACCTCGGCTCGTTCTCCAAGACGCTCGCCCCCGGCTTCCGGGTGGGCTGGGCGCTCGCCCCGCACGCCATCCGCGACAAGCTCGTGCTGGCGATGGAGTCCGCGGTGCTGTCGCACTCCGTCTTCACCCAGCTGGCCGTGGGGCAATACCTCGCCACCCAGCCGTGGCGCGAGCAGATCAAGACCTTCCAGGAGCTCTACCGGGAGCGCCGGGACACCATGCTCTCCGCGCTGGAGTCGCTGATGCCCCCCGAGTGCTCCTGGACGCGGCCGAGCGGGGGCTTCTTCGTCTGGGCGACCCTTCCCGAAGGGTTGGACTCCAAGGCGCTGCTGCCCCGCGCGGTGGCCGAGCGGGTGGCGTTCGTGCCCGGCACCGGGTTCTACGCCGACGGCAGCGGCGCCCGCCACATGCGGCTGTCCTACTGCTACCCGGAGCCCGAGCGCATCCGCGAGGGCGTGCGCCGGCTGGCCGGGGTGATCGAGCAGGAGCTGCAGCTGCGCGACACGTTCGGCACCGGCACCTTCCCGGGGCACATCGGGGTGGACACGCCCGGACCCGACCTGGCATAGGGCACGCGCCCGGTGGGCCGCCGCGGGGTGCGGCCCACCGGGCGGAACCCCGCCCTCTCCACGGCGCCCCGCGCTTCGCCCTCCGCGGCGCCCCGCCCCTGCGCACCGGCGAGGACCGCGGTGGCGACCCGCCATGTGGGCCGCCTCCCGCGCGGTGCCGTACGGTGACATACCGGCGTCGTCGTTCGGCGGATCGACCCGATCGGTGAGAAGCACGGCTCGGCGGACTCGGCGCGGGCCTTGAGGAGAAGGTGTGTTCGGATGAGTGATCTCGGCCACGTGCTCGTCCTGGCCGGTGGGCTGTCCTACGAGCGGGAGGTCTCGCTGCGCTCGGGCCGCCGGGTCGGCGAGGTGCTGCGCGGCGTGGGCGTCTCCGTGGAGACCTGTGACATCGACGCCGCCCTCGTCCCGCGCGTGCTGGCCGACCCGCCGAGCGCGGTCTTCGTGACGCTGCACGGCGGAGCGGGCGAGGACGGCGCCATCCGCTCGGTGCTCGAACTCCTCTCCGTCCCCTACGTGGGCGCCGGATCCGAGGCCTGCCGGATCGCCTTCGACAAGCCCACCGCGAAGACCGTCGTCCGCCAGGCGGGCCTGCGCACCCCCGAGTCGGTGACCCTGCCGAAGGAGACGTTCCACGACCTCGGCGCGTCGGCCGTACTGGCCCGCATCGTGGAGCGGCTGGGGCTCCCGCTGTTCGTCAAGCCGTCCCGGGGCGGGTCGGCGCTCGGCGCCTCGATCGTCCGCACCGCCGAGGACCTCCCCTCCGCCATGGTGGGCTGCTTCGCCTACGGCGACACCGCGCTGATCGAGCGCTACATCGAGGGGGTGGAGGTCGCCGTCTCCGTGGTCGACCTCGGCGAGGGGCCCGTCGCCCTGCCCCCGGTGGAGATCGTGCCCGACGACGGCGTCTACGACTACGCGGCCCGCTACACCGCCGGCCGGACGGAGTTCTTCGCCCCGGCGCGGCTCTCGCCCGAGGCCGCCGACGCCTGCGCCGCGATGGCCGTGACCGCGCACACCGCCCTCGGCCTGCGCGACCTCTCCCGGACCGACCTCATCGTCGACGGTGACGGACTGCCCCACTTCCTGGAGGTCAACGTCGCCCCGGGCATGACGGAGACCTCTCTCTTCCCCATGTCCGTCGAGGCCTCCGACCGTGATCTCGGTTCCCTCTGCCGCGCTCTGCTGGAGCGGGCCGCCGCCCGCGGCGCCGCCTGAACCCGCGGGTGCCGGGCCGTACGGAGGGTACGGCCCGGCGGACTCCCCTCCACGGGCGCGGGCGGCCCACGCCCCGCCCACCCGCCCGGAGAACCCGCTCCCATACGCTGGCCCTGTGCTGACCTCCACCCTCTTCCCCAAGAGCTTCGCCAGTGACAACCACGCGGGCGTGCACCCCGAGGTGCTCGCCGCCATCGCCGAAGCCAACACCGGTGACGCCCCCGCCTACGGCACCGACCCCTGGACCGCGGCGATGGAGGAGGCGTTCCGCGACCACTTCGGCGCCCAGGCGACGGCCTATCCCGTCTTCAACGGCACCGGTGCCAACGTCGTGGCGCTGGGCCTGGCGCTGCGCCCCTACGACTCCGTGCTCTGCCCCGTCACGGCGCACATCAACACGCACGAGTGCGGCGCGGCCGAGCGGGTCCTCGGCGCGAAACTCGTCCCCCTCCCCACGGAGGACGGGAAGATCACGGTCGACGACGTCCGGGGGCACCTCTCCGTGGCGGGCAACACGCAGTACGCCCAGCCACGTGTCATCTCCATCTCCCAGGTGACCGAGTGCGGCACCGCCTACACCGCGGACGAGATCGCGGAGCTCGCGGACTTCGCCCACGCCCACGGCCTCTTCCTCCACATGGACGGCGCCCGCCTGGCCAACGCCGCAGCCGAGCTCGGCTGCCCGATGCGCGCCCTCACCACCGACGCCGGTGTGGACCTGCTCAGCTTCGGCGGTACGAAGAACGGCGCCATGGGCGCGGAGGCCCTCGTCGTCCTCCGTCCCGAACTGGACGCCCCTGCCCTGTTCCTGCGCAAGCAGGGCATGCAGCTGGCCTCCAAGATGCGTTTCGTCTCCGCCCAGCTGACCGCACTGCTCACCGACGGGCTCTGGCACGAGAACGCCGCCCACGCCAACGCCATGGCGCACCGCCTCGCCGACGGCATCGCCGGCCTGCCCGGCGTCTCCCTGCGTTACCCGGTGCAGTCCAACGCCGTCTTCCCGTCCCTGCCGGAGAAGGCCATCGCCGACCTCCAGCAGCGCTACCTCTTCCACATGTGGGACGAGACCGAGAACGTGGTCCGCTGGGTCACCTCGTTCGACACCACCCCCGAGCACGTCGACACCTTCCTCGCCGACATCCGCACCGCCGTCCACTCCTGCGCCTGAGGCCACCGGTTGTTTCACGTGAAACACACGGGCGCTCCCGGTCCGTGTTTCACGTGAAACAGCTCCGCCTCCGGCTTGGCCGCTTCCTGGCCGGCCGCTCCGGAGCGGTTCCCTGGTTCGGGGCGCGCGGCGTTTCCCGCGTCATTCGTCTCGGTGGTTTCCGTTCCGGGGTCTGGGGGGCGTCCGGGGTTCCGGGTGGCGGGTCGCGTGCCTGGGGTGGTCGTACGGCAGGAGGGC